>NZ_JAWDID010000083.1:0-16428 GCF_032464875.1 Allobosea rubneri | reverse complement strand
GCGTCGCGGCGCCTTCGAACTCGCGAAACGCGGCGAGCATCTCGCTGTCGAGCGCCTGAGCGCGAGGAGCGCCTCGGGCCAGCGTCTCGAGGGCTCGGCGGCAGTCACGCCCGGCAAGCTTGAAGCGAAGCTGCGGCTGGACGGGCTCGACCTTAACAATCTGCCGCCGGGCGAGAGCCTGACGGGCCTCGCCGGCGGGCGCGACCTCGCGCTCGACCTGACGCTGGGTGGGGTGCGCTATCGCGCGACGGCGCCGGGCTCGGCACGTCTCGCTTTGGCTCGGGAAGGGCGCGACTGGCGGCTCAGCCGCTTGTCAGTCGAGGGCTTCGGCGGCGTCCGCGTCGAGGGGCAGGGCGCCCTGTTGCCGGATGGCGGCGAGATCAGCGGCCGGATCCGCGCGCCGCGCTTCGCCGCTCTTGCGGCGCTTGCAGGGCCGTTGCTGCCGGAGCAGGCGAGGCGGATCCTGCCGCGCATCGAGGACGGGCTCGCGGGGCTCGATGCGAGCTTCAGGCTCGCCCGCGCGCCCTCGGGCGAAACCAATCTCGTCGCCGAGGGGGCGGCACAGGCCGGTCGGCTGGGACTGAACGGGCGCCTCGGCTCGGCAGGCGAATGGACGGGCGGCGAATTGCGCCTGGCGCTCGATGATCGCCGCCGCGCCTTTGCCGCCTTCGGCCTGCCGCGTCCGGCGCAGGGCGGCCCCGGCGAGCTCAGGCTTGATTTCGGTTCGGGCGGCCCGGTGGGCTCACTGACCGGGCCGGGGCTCGCGCTTGTGCTGGAAAGCGCTGGCGACGGCGCGCGGATGAACCTGCAGGCCGACGGGCCCGGCCAGGTGATGCCGGACGGTTTGGCGCGCCTCTTGCCCCAGGGCCTGATCGATGCCTCCGGCCGGGTTCGCGGCGGCGAGGAGACCGGGCTCGACGATCTCGTCGTCAACAGCGGCGGGCGTACCGCGCGCGGCGCCCTGACGCTCGGTGCGGAAGGACAGATCGGCGGGTCTCTGGCGCTGCCGACCCTGGCCCTGCAGCCGCTGCTGGCGGCGACGCTCGGCGTCGCGCCGCCGACACCGGGCAGCATCTGGTCGCCGGCGCGTTTCCAGCCGGCGCCCGGGCTCGGCGAGATCAGGCTGGCGATCAAGACGGAGCGGCTCGCGCTGACCGAGCAGATCGCCCTCGACAAGGCCGGATTCGAGCTCTCGGCCGGCAGGGATGGCCTGTCGATCAGCAAGCTGAGCGGCCGCCATGCCGGCGGCGAGGTCGGCGGCGGGCTCGCCCTGCGGCGAGAAGGCGGGCTCGCCCAGCTCACCGGCCAGCTCGCGCTTCAAGGGCTCGACCTTGCGGTGCTGACCGGCGGCTCTCTCACTGGCAAGCTCTCCGGCCGGTTCGAGGCCGGCGGCTCGGGCGAAAGCCCGGCAAGGCTGATCGCCGGGCTCGGCGGCGCGGGCTCGATCAGCGTCACCGGGGCAGGGATGACCCGGTTCGACCCCGCTGCCCTGTCCCGCGTCATCTCCGCGACCGGGGACGATGCGTCCGAGAGCGAGACGGAACGGCTGCAGGACCGGATCGGCGCGGCGCTGGAACAGGCGAGCTGGCCGCTCGGCGATGTCACCGTGCCGTTCACCCAGGCCGGTGGCGTGCTGCGCGTCCAGCCGGTTACCTTCGAGCGGGCGGGGCTGCGCGCCGAGGCCAGCGGCACGGTCGACTGGCGGGCGATGAACCTCGACCTGCGCCTGGCGCTGCGCCCGCTCGCCGCGCCGCCGAAGGACTGGCCGCAGCAATTGCCGCAGGTCGGCGTTGCCTGGCGAGGTCCGATCGCGGCGCCGCGGCGCGAGACCGATGTGGCGGCGCTGTCCAATGTCGTCGCGGCCCGCGCGCTGGCCAAGGAGATCGCGCGCGTCGAGGCTTTCGAGGCGGACCAGCGCGAGCGCGCCATGCATGCGCGTCGTCTGCGGGCCGAGCGCGAGATGCGCGAGAACGAGCGCAAGCTCGGCGAGTTCCTGAAGGCGGAGGAGGAGCGGCGCCTCGCCGAGGAGAAGCGCGCCGAAGAGGCCCGCAAGGCGGAGGAGGCAAGGCTCGCCGAGGAAGCCCGCAAGGCCGAGGCGGCGCGACGGGCCGAGGAGGCGCGGCTCGCCGAAGAGGCTCGCAAGGCCGAGGCGGCACGGCGTGCCGAGGAGGCGCGGCAGGTCGAGGAGGCGCGCAGGGCCGAGATTGCCCGCAGGCTGGAAGAGGCGCGCCTCGCCGAGGAAGCGCGGAAGCTTGAGATCGCGAAGCGGCAGGAGGAAGCGCGCAAGGCCGAGGAGGAGCGACGCAAGGCGGAAGCCGACGAGCGCGCGCGGCAGGCGGCGATCCGCGCGGCGATCGAAGGCCGGTCCGGGCCGATGATCCTGCAGGGGGCGCCGCCCTCTTATATTCCGGGCGATCCTTATGTCAGGCCGCGCGGCGAAGCGCCGCCGCTCGCCCCGCCACTGGAGATCCAGCCTGTGCCGCGGCCGCTCTCGCGCTCGCCATTGCCGAACTGATCCGACGCGCTGGCAGATCGGTTCAAGTGGGTCCGGCCTTGATTTCGCCGCTCAGCGTAAATTGTTGAATAGAAAAACTTTTACGTTGTTTTCGGGGCTATGCGGATGCTTCCATGCGAGCCCTCATCCTGAGGAAGCCGCGTCAGCGGCTGTCTCGAAGGATGCTCCAGGAGGCTCCGGAACCACTGGAGCATCCTTCGAGAGGATGAGGGCTTCATGTTGGCGAGGCAGCCGATCAACCGCCCCGGATCAGCTTGAAAGCGATCGCCCACATGGTCGCCGCGACGATGCCGTCGAGAATTCGCCAGGCCGCCGGATTGGCGAAGAGCGGGCGCAACCAGCGGGCGCCATAGCCGAGCCCGAAGAAGAACAGGAAGGAAGCGGTCATCGCGCCGGCGGCGAAGATCAGCTCCTGACCGGGAAACTGGCTGGCGATGCTGCCGATGAGCAGGACCGTGTCGAGATAGACATGTGGGTTGAGCCAGGTCAGGGCGGCGCAGGTCGCGAGGCTCGCCGACAGGCTGGCGCCGCCGGCGGTGCCGACCGCCAGAGCCTCGGAAGAGCGGAGCGCCGAAAGCAGGCTGCGGGCGCCGTACCAGACCAGGAAGGCGGCGCCGCCATAGCGCAGCGTGGGCTCCAGCATAGGCAGCATCGCCGTCGCCTGCCGCAGGCCGATGACCCCGGCCAGAATCAGCACCGCATCGGAGAGGGCGCAGGTCAGGCAGACCGCGAAGACGTGCTCGTTGCGCAGTCCCTGGCGCAGCACGAAGCTGTTCTGGGCGCCGATCGCGACGATCAGGCTGAGGCCCATGGTGAAGCCGGTGACGTAGACGGAGAAGGGCATCGGTGCGGGTTCCGGTTTGCCCGCCCCGCCTAGGCTCGATCAGGGCCTTAGTGTAATTAAATCTAATAACGCAGATTAAGCCAAGCTAATGCCATGCTCGATTATCCGGCGCTGCAGGCCGTGTCTCTCGTCGTTCGCACCGGTAGCTTCGAAAGGGCAGCTCAGGCCCTGAACGTCACGCCTTCGGCCGTATCGCAGCGCGTCAAGCAGCTCGAGGAGCGGATGGGGACGGTGCTGATCGTCAGGGGGCAGCCCTGCACCGCGACCGAGCGGGGCGAGTGGCTCTGTCGCCATATGGAACAGCTCGGCCTGCTCGAAGAGGAGCTGATGGCGCGGCTGCCGGCACTGGCCGAGCCGGATCAACCCCAGCGGCGCGTCACGCTGCGGATCGCGACCAATGCCGACAGCCTGGGGACCTGGTTCCTCGGGGCGGTCGCGGCCTTCGCAGGAGAGAGCACCCATCTTCTCGACATCGCCGTCGACGATCAGGACCATACGGCCGAATGGCTGCGGCGGGGGCGCGTGCTCGCCGCGGTCACGTCGCTGGCAAAGCCGATCCAGGGCTGCCGCGTCATGCCGCTCGGCTCGCTGCGTTACCGCGCGACGGCGAGCCCGGATTTCGTCGTGCGGCATTTCCCAGAGGGCGCGACGCTGCCCGCACTCGCACAGGCGCCCTCGCTGGTCTTCAACCAGAAGGACCGGCTGCAGCGCCAGTGGATGCAGCTCGCCTTCGGCGCGAGCCCGGATCATCCCGTCCATTGGGTGCCGTCGACCCAGGGCTTCGTCGATGCGAGCATCTTGGGCATCGGCTGGTCCGCCAATCCCGAACTTCTCGTGAAGGATCATATCGCGGCGGGGCGGTTGCGCGAGCTCGAGCCCGGCACACCGCTCGACATTCCGCTGTTCTGGCAGGTCAACCGCATCGCCGCCGACCGGCTCGTGGATCTCACGCGCGCCGTGGTCGAGACGGCGCGCCGGGTTCTCGTCAGACCGCAGGGCTGAGCGAAGCAGTGCCGGCTCGGGCGCGGTAATGCGCGAGGACGTGCAGGCGCAAGGCGGAGGAGAGGTTGGCCTCGCCGCGGGCGAGATCGATCTCGGCGACGAGGCTGGCGAGCGGCCGGCCTTCGCCGGCGGCGATCTCCTTCAGCGCCTCCCAGAAGGGTTTCTCGAGCGAGACGCTGGTGCGGTGGCCGGCAATGGCCAGAGAACGCTTGTGCAGGGCGCTCACGCCTTGTCCTTGCCGTCCTTCGCCACGTCCAGGCGGTGACCTTCGAGCCGGGCCGCATGCAGCGCCTTCTCGGCTTCCGTCAGCTTGCGTTCCGCCTTTGTGCGGCCGAATTCGATCCGGTTCTGCGCAGCCTGCGCCTCGGCCTCCGAGCGGGCCTTGGCCTTGCGGGCTCTGCGAAGATTGACGATCTCGGCCATGGTTCAGGCCGGGCCGAGCATGTGCCCGGGCACGACGGTGCGGTCGAACAGCGCCGCGTCGACGCCGGCCCTGAGCGCTTCCTCACGCAGGGTCGTGCCGTTGTGATGGGCGGCCTTGGCGATGGCGGCGGCCTTGTCGTAGCCGATCGCCGGGGCGAGCGCGGTCACCAGCATCAGCGAGCGCGAAAGCAACTCTTCCAGCCGCTCGCGATTGGGCTCGATGCCCTCGACGCAGTTGAGGCGGAAGCTCTCGGCCGCATCTGCCAGAAGGCGCGCCGATTGCAGGAAGGCCTGCGCGATCACCGGCTTGAAGACGTTGAGCTCGAAATGGCCCTGGCTGGCGGCGAAGGCGATGGTCGCCTGGTTGCCGTGCACGCGGGTCGCGACCATCGTCAGCGCCTCGGCCTGGGTCGGATTGACCTTGCCCGGCATGATCGAGGATCCCGGCTCGTTCTCCGGCAGGCTGAGCTCGCCGAGGCCCGAGCGCGGGCCGGAGCCCATCAGGCGGATGTCGTTGGCGATCTTGAACAGGTCCATGGCGAGCGCGGTCAGCGCGCCATGGCTGTAGGTCATGGCCCCGTGGCTCGCCAGCGCCTCGAAGAGGTTGTCGGCGGTGCGGAAGGGCAGGCCGGTCAGGCGCGCGATCTCGGCCGAGAAGGCCTTTGCGAAGTCCGGATGGGCGTTGAGGCCGGTGCCGACCGCGGTGCCGCCCTGGGCGAGCGCCAGCAGGCCGGGCAGGGTCTGCTCGATGCGGGCGATGCCGAGCTCTATCTGCGCGACGTAGCCGGAGAATTCCTGGCCGAGCGTGACCGGTGTGGCGTCCTGCAGATGGGTGCGGCCGATCTTGACGAGGTCGGCATAGGCCTTGGCCTTGACGTCGAGCGCGTCCTTCAGCCGGGTCAGCGCCGGCAGCAGGTCCCGCGAGACTGCGAGCGCGGCGGCGATGTGGATCGCCGTCGGGAAGCTGTCATTGGAGGACTGGCCCTTGTTGACGTGGTCGTTGGGATGGACCGGGCTCTTGGCGCCGAGGCCCGCGCCGAGGATCTCGTTGGCGCGGTTGGCCAGGACCTCGTTGGCGTTCATGTTGGACTGGGTGCCGGAGCCGGTCTGCCAGACCACCAGCGGGAAATGGTCGTCGAAGCGGCCGGACAGTGCCTCATCGGCCGCCTGGACGATGGCGGCCTCGACCTTGGCATCGAGCAGGCCGAGGCGGGTGTTGACGATGGCGGCGGCCTTCTTGACCAGCACCAGCGCGTGGACGAGCGGCAAGGGCAGGCGCTCGGCAGGCCCGCCGATGCGGAAGTTCTCCAGGGAGCGCTGGGTCTGCGCCGCCCAGTAACGGTCGGCGGCGACGGAGATCGGACCGAAGGAATCGGTCTCGGAACGATACTCGGTCATGGCAGGATCTCAGGTCTTCTTGCGGAATGCGTCGAGGCTGACGACCTGGGCGCCGCCTTCCTCCTCGGCTTCGGATTTCTCCGTGGCCTCGGCAGGAGCCTCGGTGTCCTCGGCGGCGCCGGGCTTCAGCTTGGCAGCCGGCAGCGCCTTCTGCGGGGCCTTGCCGGCGAGGGCGAGAGGAGCGGCCGGGGCGACGCTGGGCTCGGAGGCGGCGCCGCGCGGGCCCTTCGGCGCCTCGGCGGCTTCCGCCTGCGCCTCGCCAGGAGCGTCCTGCGTCTCGAACTTCAGCCCGAACTGGACCGACGGATCGAAGAAGGTGGTGATCGCATCATAGGGAATCAGCAGACGCTCGGGCACGCCCGAGAAGGACAGGCCGACCTCGAAGGCGTGGTCGCTGACGTTCAGGTCCCAGAACTGGTGCTGGAGCACGATCGTCATCTCGTCCGGGTGCTTCTCGCGCAACCGCTGCGACAGGCGCACGCCCGGCGCCGTGGTCCGGAAGGTGATGTAGAAATGATGGTCGCCCGGCAAACCGTCGCGGCCCGCCTCTGACAGGATCTTGCGGACGACTCCCTTGAGCGCGTCCTGGACCATCAGGTCGTAGCGGAGAATGTCCTGGGTCATCGCGTCCGGATTCCGTCTAGTCCATCATTGGAGAGCATGGCTCCCGCGAGACGACCGGTTCCCAGTTTTTCGCGCAACGCTCAACCGGCAGGCCGCCCTTCCTCCAAAAAAAGTGGAGGCTTCTGTTGCCAGGCGCCTCCGAGCCCCGCCTTACGTCGCTAAACGGAAGGACTTAGGTTTGGGAACCAGCACCGCTTACGCGGCGACAGCAACCCGAGCATTGTTGTCGTTGGCAACTATGCGTTAGCCCTGTAACGGCGGAACCATACCGAGCAAAAAGACGGCCTTTACACCCTCGTCGATCCTATTTCGCCCCCGCCGCAGCCCTGCAACCCGAGGGCTGCAAGTCCCCTGCTGCTCGCGCCGCAGGGCTGTGGTGGAGGCGCCGGGTACCGCCCCCGGGTCCGAAAGGCTTATTACGACGTCCGTTTATCGCCATAGCCGTCCTTGCGAACGGCAAAGCGAATATAGGCACTGTCGGCGCGGGGGGAAAGAGAGCAGGGCGGTTTCCCGGCTCATTTATCGCGAAGCGTCGCAAGGGTTGCCAGAATGAGACGCTTCCTCGCGGCGTTTTCTGACTGCGAAGCCCTCAGCGCAGGCGCGAGCCGTCCTTGGCGTTCAGGTCGATCACAAGCTCGTCGCCGGAGACATCGCGCCCGGCGAGCTCCCAGCGCCCATCCAGAAACGAGATCTCCTCGACATGGACGAGCCCATGGTCAAAGGCGATGGCGCGGGCCTGGGCCTCGCTGATCTTTCTTATGGCTATAAGCTTGGTCTCCGGTGGCTCGTTTGCGGCCGCTAGGGCCCCGCCGGCCATCAGCGCCGCAGTGAAGGCGGCGGCCAGCAACTTCATTCTGCTCATGATCCAATCCTCATCAGCACGGGCCGATTTTGCGCAGGCCCGAAGCGCCCCTTGTCTTCATCGGGCATTCAGATTGGGGCGCAGGTTCGGCATTGCAGCGGGGCAGGCCGTCACAGGTGATGCCGTTTTCGTGAGCGCCTGCGTGCGGTCGCGGGGCGGCATGCGCAAACGTCTCTGGACGGCGCGGCGGCGGCTCTTTTGGAGCGCGCTCGAATCCGGCTAGATGCGAGCATGCGCCAGTATCACGACCTCCTGAAACGCGTTCTCGACGAGGGTGTCCGCAAGGACGATCGCACCGGCACCGGCACGCTCGCCGTGTTCGGCCACCAGATGCGCTTCGATCTTTCCGCCGGCTTCCCGCTGGTGACGACCAAGAAGCTGCACCTGAAGTCGATCATCCATGAGCTGATCTGGTTCCTGCGCGGCGACACCAATGTGCGCTACCTGCAGGAGAACGGCGTCTCCATCTGGGACGAATGGGCCGATGCCAACGGCGATCTCGGCCCGGTCTATGGCCGGCAATGGCGCTCATGGCCGGCGCCGGACGGGCAGACGATCGACCAGATCGCCTGGCTGGTGAACGAGATCCGCCGCAACCCGGATTCGCGCCGCCTGATCGTCTCGGCCTGGAACCCGGCCGACATCCCGAAGATGGCGCTGGCGCCCTGCCACTGCCTGTTCCAGTTCTTCGTCGCCGATGGGAAGCTCTCCTGCCAGCTCTATCAGCGCTCGGCTGACGTCTTCCTCGGCGTGCCATTCAACGTCGCGAGCTATGCGCTGCTGACCCATATGGTCGCGCAGGTGACGGGGCTCGGCGTCGGCGAGTTCGTCCACTCCTTCGGCGACACGCATCTCTACGTGAACCATCTCGACCAGGCGAAGCTGCAGCTTTCGCGCGAGCCGCGGGCGCTCCCGACGCTGAAGCTCAATCCGGCAGTGACGAAACTCGAGGAGTTCCGTTTCGAGGATATCGCGATCGAAGGCTATGACCCGCATCCCGGCATCAAGGCGCCGATCGCGGTATGACGCTCTCCATTCGCTCCGCCCGGCCCGAAGATGCCGGCCTCGTGCTCGGCTTCATCCGCGAGCTCGCGGAATACGAGAAGCTGCTGCACGAGGTCGTGGCCAGCGAGGCCGACATCGCCAGGGCGCTGTTCGAGCCCGAGCCCAAGGTCTTCTGCGATATCGCCGAATGGGACGGGAAGCCGGCCGGCTTCGCGATCTGGTTCTACACCTATTCGACCTTCACCGGCCGCCATGGCATCTGGCTCGAGGACCTGTTCGTGCGGCCCGAGCATCGCGGGCAGGGCATCGGCAAGGCGCTGATGGTGCGTCTCGCCAAGCGCTGCGTCGACGAGGGGCTGTCGCGCTTCGCCTGGTGGGTGCTGAACTGGAACGAGCCCTCGCGGGTGTTCTACCGCTCGATCGGCGCGGTGGCGCAGGACGAGTGGACGGTGAAGCGCCTCGACGGTGAAGCGCTGGCGAGGCTGGCGCAAGGTGGCTGAGCCGGTGTCCGCAGATGGGGCGAAGCTGCCCGTCGTGCTCGTCGCGGCGGTCGCCGACAATGGCGTGATCGGCAGCGAGAATAGCCTGATCTGGCGCCTGAAGACGGATATGCGGCGTTTCCGCGCGCTGACCATGGGCTGCCCGATCATCATGGGGCGCAAGACCTTCCTCTCGATCGGCAAGCCGCTGCCGGGCCGGCACACCGTGGTGCTGACGCGCGATCCTGACTTCCGGGCCGAAGGCGTCGAGGTCGCGACTTCGCTGGAGGAGGCGCTGGCGCTGGCGCAGCGGCTCGGGGCGCAGAAGGGCGCGAGCGCCGTGATCATCGGGGGAGGCAGCGAGATCTACGCGCTCGCTTTGCCGCTGGTCGACCGGCTGGAGCTGACCTTCGTCCATGCTGCGCCGGAGGGGGACGCCGAGTTTCCGTCCTGGGACCGCGCGGCCTTTCGCGAGACGTCGCGCAGCGACCATCCCGCTTCGGCGGAGGATGAGCATGCCTTCAGTTTCGCCAGCTTCGAGCGCCGCATTTGAGCCCTTTCGAGCGCCGGCGCGACAAATGGCTTACGACGAAAGGGGCTTGCGTCGTTGACGAATCCGTGGCCGATGCCCAAGTCACAGCGCATCGCGCCGCCCGGCGCTGACAATGAACTGCCGTTCGGTTATTGCACGGTCGGTATTAAAGTGAGGAACGGCTGAAGAATGCCTTGGAGCAACCAGAGCGGCGGTAGCGGGGGAAGCGGCGGCGGAGGTGGTCCTTGGGGCCAGCGCGGCGGCGGCGGCGGCAATGGCGGCGGTCCTTGGGGCGGCGGTCCATCGGGCGGCGGCACGCCTCCCGATCTCGAGGAAATCATCCGGCGCGGCCAGGACCGGCTGAAGAACTTCATGCCAGGCGGCAATCTCGGCGGGCGCGGCGCGCTCCTGATCGGCCTCGGCCTCGTGCTCGTCTGGCTCGCCACCGGCGTCTATACGGTGCGCCCGAACGAGGTCGGCCTCAACCTGATCTTCGGCAAATATGTCGGCAAGACCGGCCAGGGCCTGAACTACAACCTGCCTTACCCGATCGGCAGCGTGATCAAGCCCCAGGTCACCAACGTCATCACCACCGAGGTCGGCTTCCGGACCGTAGAATCCGTGCGCGCTTCGCGCCAGAGCGACGTGCCCGAGGAAAGCCTGATGCTGACCGGCGACGAGAACATCGTCGACATCGACGTGATCGTGCAGTGGCAGATCGATCCCGGTGCGCCCGAGGCCTTCGTCTTCAACATCCAGGATCCGCCGGGCACGGTGAAGGCCGTCGCCGAGAGCGCGATGCGCGAGGTCATCGGCCGGCGCAACATCCAGCCGGTGCTGACCACCGACCGCGCCCAGATCGAGACCGAGGTGCGCCAGCTGATGCAGGACACGCTCAACTCCTATCGGGCCGGCGTGCAGATCAGGCTGGTCCAGCTCCAGAAGGTCGATCCGCCGCAGCAGGTCATCGACGCCTTCCGCGACGTCCAGGCGGCGCGCGCCGACCAGGAGCGCCTGCGCAACGAGGCCGAGACCTATGCCAACCGGGTCGTGCCGGAATCGCGCGGTCGCTCGGCGCAACTGATCCAGTCCGCCGAAGCCTTCAAGGACCAGACGGTCAATGAGGCGCTCGGCCAGATCAGCCGCTTCACCGCGGTCTACGAGCAGTACAAGAACGCGCCGGGCGTGACCCGCGAGCGTCTCTTCATCGAAACCATGGAGCGTGTCCTCGGCGGCATGGACAAGATCATCCTCGATCAGAACAAGTCCGGCAGCGGCGTCGTCCCCTATCTGCCTCTCTCCGAACTCGGTCAGCCCCGTCGTCCGGCCGGCCAGGCCCAGCAGCAGCAGGGAGCGGTGCGATGAACGGCTTCCTTCGCGTCGGCGCACTCGCGCTGATCGGCATCGCGGCCGTCGTGTTCTACGTCGCGACCTTCGTGGTGCAGCAGACCCAGTCGGCCATCGTGCTGCGCTTCGGCGCGGTGCGGAGCGTCGTCACCGCGCCCGGCCTCTACTTCAAGCTGCCGGCGCCGTTCGAGCAGGTCGTCTATCTCGACAACCGTATCCTCGACCTCGACCTGCCGGCGCAGGAAATCATCGCCGCCGACCAGAAGCGTCTCGTCGTTGACGCCTTCACGCGCTACCGGATCTCCGATCCGCTGCGCTTCTACCAGGCGGTCAACAACATCCCGCGCGCCAACTCGCAGCTGGCTTCGATCGTCAACGGTAACGTCCGTTCGGTGCTGGCCGAGGCGACCTTCACCTCGATGGTCCGCAATGACCGCTCGCGGCTGATGAACCGCATCCGCGACGACGTGAACCGCGAAGCGGCCCGCTTCGGCATGACCGTCGTCGACGTGCGTCTGCGCCGGGTCGACCTGCCGCAGGCCAACTCGCAGGCGGTGTTCCAGCGCATGCAGACCGAGCGTCAGCGCGAGGCTGCCGAAGCCCGCGCGCTCGGTGCCCAGCAGGCGCAGGAAATCCGGGCCCGGGCCGAGCGCGAGGCGACGATCATCGTCGCCGAAGCGCAGCGCAAGTCGGACGAGATCCGCGGCCAGGGCGAAGGCGAACGCAACCGCATCTTCGCCGAAGGCTTCGGCAAAGACCCGGAGTTCTTCGCCTTCTACCGCTCGATGCAGGCCTATGAAGCGAGCCTGAAGGCCGGCGATACGCGCATGCTGCTCTCGCCGGATTCGCCCTTCTTCCGCTTCTTCAACGATCCGGCCGGCGGCAAGCAGGGAGCGGCACCCGCCGCTGCCGGCGCTGCTCCGGCGGCCGGCGCCGCCGCCCGGCCCTGATCCTAACTGGGCGTCGGGGCGGCATGACGGATTTCCTCGCGGCATTGGGCCTGGTCTTCGCCATCGAGGGGATTCTGTTCGCTGCCATTCCGCATCTCGCCAAGGATGCGCTGCGCAGCGCGGCCGAGACGCCGCCCGATCGGATGCGCCTGATCGGCATCGTCTCGGCAATCGTCGGCGTGCTGCTGGTCTGGCTGGTACGCGGCTAGGCCATCGGCGACATCCGATCGGGCGCGATCGAGACCAGATTTCGACCGGCAGGCGATATCCGCCTGCCGGTCGCTGCATTCGGCGGTCAGAAGCGCGTGATCGCGCAATCTTGCGTCGCCCTTCCGCCGCATTTTGGCGTTCTGAGTTGCGTTCAGATTTCGGCTGCGCTGCTATGCCAGCAAAGCGCGACCTTCTCACGAGGACATCGATGGCAAGCAAATTCTCCCATGCCTCCCGTCTGACGCGCATCGCGCTGCTCGCCGGTGTCGCGCTCGGCGTTCCGCTTGCGGCGCCGGCCTTCGCGCAGGGCACCGCCGTGGCGCCGCTGGTGCAGGGCCAGATCTCGCTGGCCGATCTTGCCGAGCGGGTGATGCCGGCGGTGGTCAACATCGCCGCGGTGACGACGAGCGAGACGCGCGGCCGCACTCTGCCGCAGCTGCCTCAGCTCGGCCCGGACACGCCGTTCGGCGATCTGTTCGAGGAGTTCTTCAACCGCCGCGGCCAGGGCGGGCAGCAGGGCGAGCGCCAGGCGCCGCAGCAGCGCCGCTCGCAATCGGCCGGCTCGGGCTTCGTGATCGATCCGTCGGGTATCGTGGTCACCAACAACCACGTCATCGGAGACGCCAACGAGATCACGGTGGTGTTCAGCGACGGGCTTCGCCTCAAGGCCGAAGTGGTCGGCAAGGACGCCAAGGTCGACCTCGCCGTGCTGCGCGTGAAGCACGACAAGCCGCTGCCCTTCGTCAAGTTCGGCGATTCCGACAAGATCCGCATCGGCGATCCGGTCATGGCGATCGGCAACCCGTTCGGCCTCGGCGGCTCCGTCTCCTCGGGCATCGTCTCGGCCCGCAACCGCGACATCAACCAGGGTCCCTACGACACCTATATCCAGACCGACGCGGCCATCAACAAGGGTAATTCCGGCGGTCCGCTGTTCAACATGGCCGGCGAGGTCATCGGCATCAACACCGCGATCCTGTCGCCGACCGGCGGCTCGGTCGGCATCGGCTTCGCCGTGCCGTCCTCGCTGGCGGTCAACGTCGTCGACCAGCTGCGCGAGTTCGGCGAGACCCGCCGCGGCTGGCTCGGCGTGCGCATCCAGAACGTCGATGATGCGACCGCCGAGGCGCTCGGCCTCGGCACGGCGCGCGGCGCGCTCGTCGCCGGCGTCGACGACAAGGGCCCGGCCAAGCCGGCCGGCCTCGAGATCGGCGACGTGATCGTCAAGTTCGACGGCAAGGACGTGAAGGATTCGCGCGATCTACCGCGTATCGTGGCGGCGACGCCGGTCGGCAAGGACGTGCCGATGCAGGTGATGCGCAAGGGCAAGGAGCTGACCAAGACGGTCAAGCTCGGCCGCCTCGAGGATGGCGAGAAGGTCCAGCAGGCTTCGGCCAACAACAGGCCGGCCGAGGCCGCCAAGCCGGCGGTGACCTCGGCGCTCGGTCTCGAACTCTCGGCCCAGAGCGAGGAGCTGCGCAAGCGCTACTCGATCAAGGACGGGCTGAAGGGCGTCGTCATCACCAAGGTCGACAGCAACTCGAATGCGGCCGACAAGCGCATCCTGGTCGGCGAGCTTGTCGTCGAGGTCGGCCAGGAGGCGGTGAACTCGCCCGAGGACGTGACGAAGCGCCTCGACACCCTCAAGAAGGAGGGCAAGAAGTCGGCATTGCTGCTGGTCTCGAACGGCCAGGGCGAGGTCCGCTTCGTCGCCGTGTCGATGAACTGAGCCGTCGCGTTCGGCTCACATCGGCCGACGAGAGAATCTGACGAGGAAAGGAGCTCCCCAGGGGGCTCCTTTTTTTGTTGCCGGGATTTCTTGACTTGACGCAAGCATGGGTTGTATCAACCTGTGATTGTATATGCCAGCCAGGGCTATCATACATGCCCGATGTCACCCCGCCTCCGACTCCACCAGGACCGTCTCCTGATACGCCTGCGCCGGGGGTGGTTTCTTCGGATGGGAACGCGGCTTCCCCTGTTCCGGAGCCGCCGCCCCGACGAGGCATTATGGCAGGGCTTGCGGCGCTTTTTTCCCCGCTGAACCTCCTTGCCGGCCTTGGATTCTTGGCGGCAGGCTTCGCGGTCTGGCAGTTTGCGACGTTCCGGGAGGAGGGACCGGTAACCGCAGCTTCTGTCGCTGCCTCATGGAACAACAGCATCGCCAAGCTCGGGATCATTCCCGTGTTCCCGCCCGAGGAGGATCTCCATGTCGGCGATGTCTGGGCGGTCGTCGAAGACGCCGACGATAACCAGGCGATCCTGGGCAAGGCCGTCAGGATAGCGCACCTCAACCTCCGGGAAGATATGAAGCGAGAGGCCGGCTTCAGGCGGCCGACCTTCAGTGCTACGGCCGAATTGGAGGACGGCAAGAAGATCAGACGGCAGGACTCTTACGAGGTCGTGCAGACTGAGCCGAGCGAGAAAATAAGGCTGTCCCTGGCATTGTTTCCGGGCATTACGATTACCAAGAGCACTCAGGCGGCAGGGATACTCGACAGGATCGGCCTGAATCTTGGGATCGCCAGCGGGAGAGTCGAAGCCGAGTCAATCAAGATCCCTGTCTCCGAAACGTATGGACTATCGGCAGGCACTGCCGCTGCCCGGTTGGAGCTGTGGTGCAAGGATCCCGCGACCGAACTCTACTGTCGCGACGAATTCCTTCGACGAGTCATGGCATTCACCGTCAGCGAAGGCGTTCTCGCAACCAAGGATGGCGCCTACGTCGCCAAGATCCAACTCCGCCTTGTCCTCCGCGTGTTCATGACCCGCGAGATCGAGCATCGCAGGGCGCGCGACGTCTCGCTCAGCGGCAGCGCGCGGGCTTCGGGCCCATCGGCCGAACCTCCGGCTGGCTCAAGCGATCCGTCGGCTCCAGCCGAAGCCCGGATCAAAGCTCTGGAAAGCCGCGTCTCGGCCCTGCTGAGCGGTGGTGCAGGTGCGACCTATGCGCGTGTCGACGGCAATGAGCTGGCCATGAACCAGATTCTCGAAAGGCCCGTCGTGTTCGGCTTCAGGGCCGTCACCACATTCGTGAAGCCGTCAGCACCTGGCGAGGGGAGGTAGCGATGAGGCGCATCTTGACGATCGCAGCAGTGTCGACCTTTTCGTCGATGGCGGTGGCTCAGGGAAACCCGCCGCCAGCGCCGGCGCCGCCCGAGCAATGCCGGCCCTATCCGGAGTGCGTGCTGTCCTCATCGACGCTCGTCCCGGCCGCGCCCAACACCGGCATCCGGACGCAAAAGCAGCCGGAGCTCAAGGCGGATAATGGCCTGACCGTACAAGGTATATCGCCGCTCGACCGGAGCACGTTCCGGGTGCCGTCACCCAGCCTGCGATAGATCGCCGAGCATCCCGTCGGATACGGATTGGCGGCCTGACACCTTGTGGGTCATCGAAGCGAAAAGCGGGCTCTGCTTTTCGCTTCGATGTTCCGAGGCAGGCGCGCGCATCTCCGGTCGAGATGCGTCACACACGATGGGGCTTGATCTCGTCGCCGGTATAGCCCTGGGCGTAGAGCAGGGCGGTGAGATCAGCATGATCGAGCCGGGCGTCGGCCGCGGCGGCGACGGCGGGCTTGGCGCGGAAGGCGACGCCGAGCCCGGCCTCGCCGAGCATGGCAAGATCGTTGGCGCCGTCGCCGACGGCCAGCGTCGCCTCCTTCGGCAGGCCGAAGCGGCTGCGCAGCTCGACCAGCGTGTCGAGCTTGGCCTGCTTGCCGAGGATCGGTTCGGCGACTTCTCCCTTCAGCGCGCTGCCGTCACCGAGCAGGAGGTTCGAGCGGTCCTCGTCGAAGCCGATCATCCGGCCGATCGGCCCGGTGAAGACGGTGAACCCACCTGAGACCAGTGCCGTGTAGCCGCCATGGGCGCGCATGGTCCGCACCAGGGCGCTGCCGCCCGGCGTCAGCGTGATGCGCTCGGCGATGATCTCGTCGACCACGGCGAGCGGGATGCCCTTGAGCAGCGCGACGCGCTCGCGCAGCGCCGGCTCGAATTCGAGCTCGCCGCGCATGGCGCGCTCGGTGATGGCGGAGACCTTCTCCTTCAGCCCGACATAGGCGGCGAGCTCGTCGATGCACTCCTGGCCGATCATGGTCGAATCCATGTCGGCGAGGAATAGGCGCTTGCGGCGCGTCGTGGCCGGCTGGACGAGAATGTCGACGGCGGCGCCTTCGAGCGCGGCGCGCAGTGCCGCTTCGAGCTTGCGCGCACCGTCCGCTTCCGCGAAGAGGTCG
>NZ_JAWDID010000082.1:0-18120 GCF_032464875.1 Allobosea rubneri | reverse complement strand
AAGCGCCAGACCATCCAGCAGAGACGCTTGCAGCATCAGCTGAAGGCCGCATAACCTCAAACCCAGATGAGCCAGAGCCTCCGTTCCTGAGACATCGAAACAGCCTCAAATCATCTGACGACGGACAGGCGGTTCCGGCCATCGCCGGGAAATTCGCTTTGCTCTCCTGTCGGCTGCGGCCGGTACATCCGCGGCAACGCTTCCAACTGGAGAGCAGGCAGGCATCGTCTCCGATGCCGCGCTTTCAACTAGGTGGGGTGGATTTGGTTCCCCTTCAAGAAACCCCGCCCGCGACTGCGCTGATAGCTGGGCAGCGGTTCCGATCTCAGCGGTCTTCGTCGCGCCTTTCATCCAGGGCCGCGCGGCGCCGTTCCCGAATTAGGTACACTACAAGGCCCCCACACGCCGCGCCGGCGCCTGCCGATGCCACAGCGGCCAGACGCCGAAGTGAGTATGGCGCTGGGTAGGGCGGGTTGCTGAAGGGGGACGCCTTCTCCAATTCCGTTCGGAGATCAGAGGTCCTCGGGCGACGCTGCAAGAACCAGGCGGCAGCTCCCAGCAACAGAGCCGCGATCAACAGACCACCGGCAATTGCGAGGCTTGCCGCCACGGGTCCGTACCGAAACGCCAGTGCCGCCCTCCCCGCATCCAAGGCGTACCCTGCCGCGAAGATGGCAACTAGGCAGCCGATTCCCACGAGCGAGTAAACAGTTACCGCGAGCTTCAAGGAGCCCGTGATCCGCGCCAGAACAAGGCCGACTAGGCCCGCCATCTCTATCTCGAAACCCAGATGCCGAGGACAAAGCCCGTCGCGGCCGCCCACCCCAATGCCCGAAACGGACGATCGCGGATCTCGTCGACAATCAGGCGGTGCAATTCGCTCGCCCGGTCGGTCACGACCTCCGCCAATTCATCCGTGTCTGCATTACGGCGTTGAAGATCGGACGCGCCCTCCCCTTTGGAGTGATCAGCGTCGGCGCTTTGCGACATGGCCTTGAAGCCGGTTTCTGTTTGCATGGGGTCGATCCTTTTGCGCCGAGCATGGAGGCTGCGGATCAACCGTGGAGGAAGCGATCTGTTCCTAATCGGGCGGACACGATGTCCGCCCGCGGCTTAAATTTCGATGGCCTACGTCTGCCGAACTACGCACAGCCCTCGAAAGGTCGGATACGCCCGTGAAGCGACCGAGCTAACTAGTGCCGGCCGACAAAGCCATTCGGCGCGAGCGCATCGTAGAAGACCTGCGCAGCGGCAATGATCTTGGGGGACAGGCTTCCGTCTGCGATCGCCCGCCACGGAACATCGCTCGCGAACCAACTGCCCTCCATTGAGAACAGAGCATCCTGCACATCTGGGATCCTGTGCCATGGCCAGACGTGACTCTGACGTCCCCTGCCGAAGGCTTCGGTAATTAGGGCAGCAGCAGGCAGATAGTCCGCGTGACCGGGCCCAATACCCCAAATGCCAAAGCAGCTTTGCGAGCGGCGTTCATCACCGAGTCCAGCCGGAATTTAAGTTCGTCATTCGCGCCATAGCGGATGCTGAACCCCGACCATTGGATCACTGACCGCTTCTCGGGCAGGAGCGTCCAGCCTCTGGCAGCTGCTAGGACCGCAATCTCCTCGCGAAGCCTGGTAATCAGTCGCTCGCGAAGAGCGTCAGCTGCAGCGATGATGTTCAGCGCCGAGCTCACGCGATCCGGCGACGAGACGATATCCGAGACAAGCTGCTCGCTTAGTGCCACGGTCTTCTCCCCCTTGGTGAATCGACGTCGGATATGTCTCTCGAAAAATGCGATGAAATCGCGCACGCGAGGGGCGAGGCACAAGCCGCGACATGCCTCCAGCCAAGGCAACAGATCCGCATAGCCTTTCAGGATCAGTTGACCGCTCTGACGCCGTCGCTCGGCCTCCTCAGCACCAACGCTTTCAAGCGAAGGGCCGCTACCATCGCCCGAAAGATAGAGCAGGTGACCTCCCGACTGATAATGTCGATCCAGATGAGTGAAATAGTCTTGGACTTGTCCCCGTTGATCGGCGGCGCTGGGCTTGTTCTCAATCGCGATCGCTCGGTCGTGGCAGGCAATCAAAACATCGATGCGCCGGAGCTGCATCAGCCGCGGCGTCGGCGCTTCAAGCGTAACCCGAGCTGACGCGCAGTGACCGGGTTGCCAGGGAATGCCAAAAGCTGTGACGAAGGCCTCGAGAAACCGTTCGCCTTGCGCGTGGGTCCCGTTGGGATCGAGCAACCAGCCAAGGATCCGCGACAAACCCAGTTCGTCGCTTTCGACAAAGGAAAAGGGCGTGAATGCAGGTGCAATGGATTGGGCCGCCTGCTTGTTCTGGGCCTCAAGCGTCGCGATCAATCCAGTAATGTCATCAAGCATAGCAATGTCGTTCATGCGCCCGCCCTGCCCTCATTCGACGCCGCGTGGCGTACGATTTTATGCTGCAAGGTCCGCGTTTCTTTTCGCAAGCGCTGAGCGAGCAAATAGTCCCCCGATGGGGTCTCCTTCCACTGCGATTTCGATGCGGCGATGAAAAAGTTGGTCCCCTCAAGCCAGTCGGCGAGGGAGCGAAGCAGACCGGAACGGCCTGATCTTAAATAGGGGTTTCAGATTGCCTTGATGGATCATTGCTGAGCTCCGTGGGTCGGACCACAGAACCGTGCGAGCCGCCTCAACTCACCCGCCCCGATCTGAATGACTTAGACCCGAGGCCCGCGAGCAACTCATTGACACCTCGACCTGTCGCTGCGAACCCGCCTTCCTTTCGGGCCATTCGCTTGCGACCGTTCGCCCTGTCATGTCGTATCGAGCGCGCTCTTGCCAGTTGGGACCGCTTTGTCTTGCCGTGGTGGCCTTTGTGGTGGCCGACACCGCGCACGGCCAGGCACGCCATCCTGTCGCGGAGGTTTATTCGAAGATTCCGGCTTACGACGAGTACGGCAGAGACCAAATCTCGATGTTCCGGGCGTGGAACCCGGACCCCATCGCCAATCACCGCGCCAATCTGAAGGCGATCGACCCAGTTCTCGCGCGGATTGTCGTGAATGCTCAGGCAGCCTTACCAGATCTACGCTTCGTCATCGGCTCTGGGTGGCGCGATCGAGCCAAGCAGCGCCAGGCGGTCCTCTGGGGGTGGTCGCTCACCCGAAATACCGCTCATCGCTCCGGTCGCGCCGTCGATCTTTGGCCGCTTGATGATCGAGGGCACATCGTTTTTGACGCCGCCCTTCAGAACCGAATTGCCGCAGCGATGAAGACCGCCGCCTCGCGGGCTGGTGTCTCGATCAGCTGGGGCGGACACTTTCGGGGCTATTCCCGGCAGGACCGCTCACATTTTGAGATCAATAGGCTTCGGCGCCCCTGACGTTTCCTTTTGCGACACTCGGTTTGCCGGCCTCGGTGTCCTTGATGGTTCGAAGGCTTTGTCTTACGTTATACGGATCGATCGAAGGGAGGTATGAAAATGTCGCAAACTGCGACCCTGTCGTCCAAATTCCAGATCTCAATTCCGAAGGCGATCCGCACGGCTCAGCACTGGGAGGCAGGATTGACCTTTGCCTTCATTCCGAAGGGGACTGGTGTCCTGCTAGTTCCGGTGCCGAGGCGCGAAACGCTTGCCGGAATGGCTAAAGGCGCATCGACAACTAACTATCGCGATCCCTCGGACCGCTTCTGATGCGCCTGATCGATACCTCCGCCTGGATCGAGTGGCTCGTCGGGTCACCGACTG
Organism: Allobosea rubneri; assembly: GCF_032464875.1. NCBI lineage: Bacteria > Pseudomonadati > Pseudomonadota > Alphaproteobacteria > Hyphomicrobiales > Alloboseaceae > Allobosea > Allobosea rubneri. The sequence goes on along the minus strand of NZ_JAWDID010000082.1, from coordinate 14,383 downwards.
GTCAAGCTGTCGCCAAACTGCTTCCCGAACAAGCGGAGTGGGTGGTGCCGACGATGGTGCAACTTGAGCTCGCGAAATGGCTCGTGCGCGAGGTCGGCGAGGACAAAGCCGATCAGGTGATTGCCTACACGCAGCTTTGCAGCATTGTACCGCTCGACACCGAAATCGCGCTTGTGGCGGCAGAAGCCTGCCGCACCCACAAGCTCGCTACGGCCGACGCCATCGTCTTCGCCACCGCCCGGGTTCATAATGCTGATCTCATCACCTGCGATCAGCATTTCGATGGACTGCCCGGCGTGACCCTGATTGCGAAAATCAAGATCTAGGACGATGGTTCGACCGCAATCGACCGGGCGGCCCTGGCGATAAGAGTTTGCCCTGCACCCCGCCCCTAGGATGCTGCCCGTTGGAACATTGCCTGCCGGGTACAGTTCTTCGGGCACAGGGATAGCGAGGGGCAACCTTCGGCTTCACCGCGCACGAAGGAACATCCAATGCTCAGGAATGCCATCTTTGCCGCCGGTCTCGTCTTGTTGCCGGCGACCGCCATGGCCCAAAACCAGGGCCAGCCCAATGGTTTGCCGGAGCCCCCGTCGATCCGTAGCGAACTCGCGCCGCGCTTCAAGCAGTATGTGGTCACGCAGCGCCCCACTTCGTACACATATGCTGAGCCGCTTGCGGTCGGCACCGTGCTTCCACAGCAGGGCGTCGTGTATGGCGAGGTGCCCGCCGAGTACGGAGTGAGCGGCTACCGGTATTCTGTTGTGAACAATCGCACGGTGCTGGTCGATCCGAATACTCGTCGTGTTGTGCAGATCATCGAGTGACGATGGCCGCAACGCCTGCTGAATAATTCAGCATAGTCCCGCTTCTTCGGGAGCGGGACTCTCAGCGGTACGAGAGATCGAACGACCGCCTGGCGGCAGGAAGCAGGACGGACAAGCTCGCGACCGATTAGGACGAGTCGACGTCGTCGCCGGAACTCCGGTGGCGCTGTTACGAAATGGGATCTGGCCTTTGGGGTGCGTCCCCAACACGGGTCAAAGCCATGACCAGTTTACCATCGAGAGATATGGCGAAGAGTGGGCTGCTCGGGATGCGACGGGCGCCAAGTATGGTCAGTCGGCCGATCTCTTCCGGGCGATAGAGGCAGCGGAGCGATTGGCAAGGCGGATCGGCGCAAGGGTTGTCTTGAGCCGCGAAGCGCAAAACTGTCTGCTTTCTACGAAACCCAGAAAGCCGGTTACCTGATCAGCACCCCTTGCTCGCGCGAATCGGCCGCTCCCGCGTGGCTCCTATTTTCTGGGGGATCGCCTAGCGCTCGCCGCCGGCGCAACCAGTCCAGCCGTGACATTCGCGGGAACCCATTTCTTTCCTACGGTAGTGCCGAGAGGAGGAAGCCAATGGCCTTCACGATAAGAACCCAGGGCGACTACGAAAAAGCGATGCTCCGCATCCAGGAGCTTCGCACCCGCAGTCCCGCATCGGTCGCCGAAGAGAGCGAACTGCGCCATCTCCTGAGTGTCGCCGACGAATGGGATCGAACCACGGGCGGTGAAGCGGCTGGCGAAAGAAGTATCGCTGATGCACTGGCTCGGGAAACCGGCGCTGGTTTCGCTTTATGGATGGCAAAGCTATTCCCGGAACGTGATTGGGTGGCCGAGCTAGCCAGTTTAGTGGACCAGAAGCGGAGCTACGTCGAGCGGCATTTCCCGATCTCGTCGAAGCTGCGCAGCGGCTCGCGAATGCTAAATCTTCTTCAGGAGTGGAATAAACAAGTCCGCCCATCCGTTGGCTGAGCTTTCTGGGCTTCGGAAACGGTCGCGAACGGCACCGGTCAGCCATGCCGACGCCACCGGAGCATTCCTTGCAGCCAAAGCGCGCTCGTCGGCTGGGCCCTCAATCAAGACAACGTCCTTGATAAATCGGATTGTGGCGGCACGTGATCCTCCTCAAGCGGAAGCGCGGCGTCCAAGATCCGCGTTACGAGTGCGACGTCAGCTCCCTCTGCGCGAACAGAAACGACCGACCCACCGAGCTGATGGGCGCCAGCATGCTCTTCAGCCTCGCTCTGTGGCAAACCTGCGTCCATCAGTGCACCAAGCACACCTCCCGCTAGCGCGCCGGTCACGGCACCCGACAGGAACCATCCCGTCGCGATGATTGGTCCCGCGCCCGGTATGGTGAGCGCACCCAATCCGAGCGCAATTCCGGTCACCGCGCCCGCGGCGCCCCCTGCCCCCAGTCCTGCCGCAGTGTTGTCTTCTCCACCAGACTGCTGCCCAAGGATGCCGATCCGACCGGGTTTGATGCCGGCATTTGCAAGCCGCACCGCCACATTTCGCGCGTCCTCAAACGTTGCATAGCTTCGCGTGATCGTCTGGACTTCCAGCACGCACTACCTCCTATCGCGACGATGACCGGCTAACGCCCTGAGACCCATCGTTCAATCCCTTCGCACGATGGGCTACGGATCAACCGAACAGCGCGCGGCCTGTTCCTGGAATTATGACAGGCGCCACGGCCAAATAGGCTCGAGGCGGGCATGGATGCGTGGCTCCGCAGTGGTCAAGATACGCGCCACCGCTCGAGAATTTCGTCGGTGGGAGCGACCGCAATCTGCTGGCTGAAGCGCTGGCGAAATAGACCGAGAAGGGCGTCGTGTCCCTCGTCGGAGTAACTGCACACAGCGTCCGTCGCGATCACCACTTTGAAGCCGTGGTCGACCGCACCTAGCGCGGTTGAGAGCACGCAGACGTCCGTCTCGGCGCCTGACAGGATGACTGTGTCGACCGCCCGCTGGCGCAGATGAGTGACCACTCGCCTGCTCGCAAACGCCGAGTAGACGGGCTTGTCGAACACATGGGCGGGCGGCGCGTAGCCAGCCAGTTCTGGGACAAGATCTAACAGACCGGGATCGAGCCGATCACGTGTCGTTTGCGGCCAGCGGCAATAGAAATCCCGCCAGGCTCCGACCGCGTGGTCCAATGTGGCGGGCGTGATGAACCGCGTGAAAATAGTGGCCGACGGGCAGTGGTCTGCCAAGGCGATGCATTGCGGTAGCACACGAGCCATCCACGGGGTCAGCCACGGCCCTTCGGGACCGAACAGCCTCTGCATATCGACGCACAAATGAACTGTGCTGGTCGCCAGATTTGGGAGCTTATCGCCCACTCGCTCTGTCCCCGAAATGCGCATTGCCCCTGGAAATTGCCTCGGCTCAGAATGCGAATTGCAGCCGACGTCGCGCGATCATGTCACTCCCGGGACGCTGCAGTTCGACTTCGTACGAGCTCGCTTTGCTCGTCGCTCATAGTCGTCGCGGATTGTCGCGAGCTTCTCTTCGTCGAGCTCCTCAAGATCCATGAGCTCCTCACGCGCCCCTTCGACCTTGGAAAGCAATTCGTCGAGCTTGATCTGCATCGCGGCAGTGTCGCGGTTCTGGCTGTTTTGGATCACGAACACCATCAGGAACGTCACGATCGTGGTCGAGGTATTGATGACAAGCTGCCAAGTGTCGTTGAAGCCAAATAGCGGGCCGGAAAGCGCCCAAGCAACGACAACGCCGAGCGCCGCAAAGAAGGTGACGGGCTTACCGGCGTAGCGCGCGACGTTTTGAGAAAGCCGCGTGAAGAACGATGAGTTTCCAAGATCGGAAATCGGGTCTGATTTGTCGGGCATAGTTGCCTCGGAGTGTGAAAGAGGTGGCTCCGGCACGCCGCCGAAGCCACCCGGAAATCAGGCCGCCTTGGCCTGAGCCTGCTTGTTGATCTTGCTTTCGGCGAGCTGGGACAGCGTTTGGTCCGTCTTCATTTCCTCGGTGAGTGTCTGGTCCAGAAGTTTGGCGGCGTTCGCCATTCCCAGTTGCTGGGCCCAGGCCTTGAGCGTGCCGTAACGAGAAATCTCGTAGTGCTCCACCGCCTGCGCCGAAGCGAGAAGGCCAGCGTCGAGGGCTGGGCTGCCTTCGAACTCCTCGATGATCGACTTGCCCTCTTCGATGATACCGAGGATGGCGTCGCAGGTTTTGCCGCGCGGCGCCTTGCCGACGATCTCGAACACGTCGGTCAAGCGCTCGACATGCATTTCCGTCTCATCCCGGTGCTTTTCGAACGCCTGCTTCAGTTCAGGGGCAGTCGCTGCCTTAGCCATTTTCGGCAAGGCTTTCAGGATCTGCTTCTCGGCGTAATAGATGTCCTTGAGGGTATCGAGGAAGAGGTCGTTCAGGGTTTTCGGATCGTTGGCCATCGTCACTCTCCATGGGTGGACCGTGGCGATGAAACCGGTGTGTCAGCGGCATGTTCCAGCCCAGGTTGGTCGCTGGCTCGAGGCCATTGTCGGGCAACTCCGCGAAGCTCGTAAAAGGCTGGGAACGCTTGTCGGCTTGTGACGTTCGGAACCATGGCGGGGGCCATCCGCTGGAGAACGTCATGAAAGCCCTCTGCTGGCACGGCAAGAGCGATATCCGCTGCGAAACGGTGCCTGATCCGCAGATCCAGAACCCGGGCGACGTAGTGATCAAGGTCACCGCCTGCGCGATCTGCGGGTCCGATCTCCACGTCTACGATGGCTATACGCCGAGCATGGAAGCCGGAGACGTTCTGGGTCATGAGACCAAGGGCGAGGTGGTCGAGATCGGCAGTGGTGTTCGCAACCTCAAGGTCGGCGATCGCGTGGTCGTGCCTTTCAATATCGCCTGCGGCGACTGCTTCTTTTGTCGAAAGCAGCTGTTCTCGCTTTGTGACCGCTCCAACCCGAATGCCGACGAAGCCAAGAAGGCCATGGGCCAATCGCCTGCCGGCCTGTTCGGCTACTCTCACATGCTGGGTGGCTTCCCAGGCGGGCAGGCAGAGTTTCTGCGAGTGCCTTACGCCGATGTCGGCCCAATCAAGATCCCGACGGGCATCCCTGATGAGCAGGTGCTTTTTCTCTCGGATATCTTCCCGACGGGCTACATGGCGGCGGAGAATGCCGAAATCGAGGAGGGCGACACTGTCGCCGTCTGGGGCTGCGGGCCCGTCGGCCAGTTCGCGATCCAGTCAGCCTGGATGTTCGGAGCAGGACGCGTCATCGCCATCGACAACGTTCCCGAGCGATTGGCACTGGCTGCCTCTAAGGGGCGAGCTGAGATCATCAACTTCGATGACGGCCCGGTCTACGACAGGCTTATGGAAATGACGGCTGGGCGGGGCCCGGATCGCTGCATCGAAGCAGTCGGTGCCGAGGCGCACGGCAGCGGATCAATCGATGCCATCGTCGACAAGATCAAGGCTGCGACCTATCTCGCGACCCATCGTCCGCATGCGCTCCGGGAGGCAATGATGTGCTGCCGCAAGGGCGGAACGATCTCCATGCCCGGCGTTTATTTCGGTTATCTCGACAAGATCCCGATGGGCGCTTTCATGAATAAGGGACTGACGCTCAAAACTGGTCAGACGCATACGCACCGCTACCTCGCGCCGCTGCTCGAGAAGATCACTTCCGGGGAAATCGACCCTTCCTTTGTCATCACGCACCGGGCCGGACTCGAGGACGGCCCGGGCCTGTACAAAACATTTCGCGACAAGGAGGACGGCTGCATCAAAGTCGTGCTCACCCCGTGAACGAGGGCCATCACATGCGACAGGCAGTGGGAAAGCTCGCGCTGGTTACCGGCGCGTCGAGCGGCATCGGCTTCGACCTGGCGCGGCTCGCTTCTGCCGACGGCTTCGACCTGATCATCGCGGCAGACTAAACAGACATTCACGAGGCAGCCGTCAAACTGAAGGCGAATGGCGCCAACGTGGTCTCGATCGTCGCCGATCTCAGTGACGAAGAGGGCGTGGAATTGCTGTGGGCCGAGGTCGAAAAGGCGGGCCGTCCCGTCGACGTGCTCTTCGCCAACGCCGGGCGCGGTCTCGGTCACGGCTTTCTCGATCAGGACGACGCCGAGTGGTTGCGCGTAGTCGACACCAATATCGTAGGCACGCTGTTGCTGCTGAAGAAGGTCGGCCGACAGATGCGGGATCGTGGCGACGGCCGCATCCTGATTACGGGATCGATCGCCGGCTTCATGCCGGGCACCTTCCAGGCGGTCTACAATGGAACCAAGGCCTTTATCGATTCCGTCACCCCAGCCGAAATGCTGGCCAGACAGCATCGGAAGATGGCGGAACCCAACTCGGGAAATTGATGAAAGCACGCCTAGCTTGAGCGCTAAGCCGCTATCCGATCGCAGTATGGCTCACCGGCCGCGGCGTGCCATTCGTCTTTCTGACCGGCGCCCCAATCCGATCGGTCAAAGACCTTATCATGCAGCTTCTACGGGGTGCCAAGGGCGGTCGCGCGCTGTGTCTACTGCGGTTGCAAAGACTTGGCATGCTTCAGGTCAGCTTGAGCCATCATGGCCTGCAATTTGGCCATAGCTTCCGCGGGGAGCCAGAGCGAAACGTCCGCTCCCTCTCGCACCTTCATGCTGATAATCGAGCCCTCGCTGGGATCGGCACTGACGGCGATATTCAGCACATCGAGAATGATGAAAACGCGGGAAGGATCGCTGGGCATTGATGGCCTCGACTGCTGTTTAAGCGAGCGTATAAACATGCGTTCTGCAAGCTAGTTCCCTCAAGATCCCTGCGGGCCTCGACATGTTCTCGGACCGCGTCAGGGCTTCGACCAGAAGCGACAGCGGGGCCTTCTCGACGGGGCCCTCCGGACGGCCGGAACGAGCTTGGATGTGCGCCGGTGCGACCCGCAGCTCAGCCATTCGTCGGGGGGCGCTTCTTCGATCAACCCGCGACGGGAGGGCCGTCGAGCTCCCCGCGATCACGCAGCGTCCGCGCGTCGGTGCCGTGCTGCGAACGCTCCAAGCCAGCGCGCTCGGACCGGGTAGAAATGAACTCGGCGTCATCATCCCCCCGCGATCTCGATCGCGTCCCGCCTCGTGATCCCAGGCCAGGTCAAATACCGCACGCGCCCGGGCTAGGACGATGCACGCGCCGCCTGCCGGGGTGAACAGTCCTCCCCCGCATTTGGAACGAAAGCGCATCGTCCGCGTTGGTCGGATGTCTTCCATGCACCCCTCCAACTATTGCCCCGCTGGCTCGCGCCGGCGGGGTTTTTCTGTCGAGCTGCTAATGAGCCCGCCCAGCGTGTGCTGCGACTCTTCGCCACCCGCAGTGCTGCATCGTTGCGATGACGCAACGGCTTTCTCGTAAGCGCCCTGATCACCTTATTTTAGGAGGGGCCCAATCTCGACTGCTTTACTGGTAACGAGCGCGATGCTCGGCGTTGCAGCCGTGTCCTGGTGGGCCTCAAGGCGTTGGCCTCTGTAGCCGCGCTATTCCGAGGGCGTGCGCCCAGTCCCGCTAACCGCGGGAACGGACGCCTTTGCGCTATCGGGCGCCGTGCGAGCTTCCGCACCGGCTACTGATGAAAGCTGCGACATCGGGCGCCAGCATGTCGCGTCTTTCCGCCCATGAAGCGAAGAGCCCTCGCGCTGTTTCAGTTTCGATGTCACCACGGACTGCTGCCAGACAGCCTTTGAGCGCCAGCGAATGAACGGCGTCGCGCTGTGAAGCAGGCCAGTCGGACAGGAACATGTAGGCCTCCATCGCCGATGAGACAGCGGTGGGGACACCGAACCGGGTCAGAACCACAACCGGCCGTTCGAATTGATCTGACAGAAGTGCCAAAGCCGTATCCTCCTGTAGCAATTTGGGTTCAGAGCCGCAGCAGGGCAGGAGCTCCGGGCTGCAGCGCAGGAAGATTTATGGGTAGTGGCAATCGGTTCAAGGGGGCGGCCGCTGGCTGCTGAGCGTCTGGCGGGAGCCCTCGCTCATTGAGAACGCGCCGGCGTGGCGAGGACGGTCTAACCGGTTACGGATGGCTTTGAGCCCTCCGGTCGACACTTCGAGGTTAGCCAACCGCGTCGACGCGGTTTGGGACGTCTCCTCGGAACAGTTTGTTGGAGGCCGGGTTACCTCGGGAGACAAGGAGTTGAGCCATGAGCAAGCACCCACCCATCCCACCGGCCAACCGTAGCGATAAGGGCCCTGGCGAGCCGGACCATCAGGGCAAGGATCCGCACAAGTCCGAGCCGGTTGAGCGCCCCGCAAACGCTGCCTCGCAAGGCCAGCAGGGCAACACCAAGATCAATACCACCCATCAGGGCCACCAGCAGGACCGATGAGCGGAGGCAGACATGTCAACCTCAACAAAGTCACCAAATACCATCAGGCAGGGCGGACCCGGCGCCTCTCACGAGAACGCCAAGGCTCCGAAATCGGTCTCCAAGCCGCCCGCCGACAACGATCAGCGTCGCCATTCGCAGGTTTCTGGTGGCGGCGGGGAGCGCGATAAGCACCACACCCATGACCCCGAACAGAAGGGTGGTGGCTCGCGTCCAGCAAGCTGACTTATCGGTGCTAATGAGCGCTGCAATTGCCCGGTCTTCTCGCGCAAGGCCGGGCTCTTTCGTTGTCGGAACCCTTTCGGCCCCGAAGCTGTTCAAGCTGTGGTGGGGGTACAGGGGTCGAGCCATGCCTAAATATCGCTTCACGACCGACGACGGAGAGAAGTTCGACGCGAGTAAAGAGCGCCTGACGATGCCAAATGACAAGGCTGCGTCGGAAGAAGCTCAGCGGGCACTCGCCGATATGGCGAATGACAGACTGCCCGATGGATCGCATCTCGATATGCGAGTCTCTGTCGAAGATGAACATGGCCAGGTGGTCTATCAGGCGTCGCTGAAATTCAACGGCGAGAGCGCCGACGACATGCGGAAGAAAGCCGCAAAGGCTGCCAGCCAGTCGATGAACGGAAACCACAGGGCGCCGAACGAGAACTGAGGTAAGGCCAGCGGCCTTCGCTGCATTTCATCACCCGTCCGGTAATTCCCAGACATGATCGATCCGGCGCCCGTCGCGCAGGATTAGTGTTCCATTTCCGGTGAAAATAGCGTGTCTCCGCCCGGCGGCTTCAATGCGAGCCGCGGCGGTCGTTTCCAAACGTGGCACGGAGATAACTGCGCAGCCATGAACTTCTGCACCCCTCCCGCAAATCACTTTCGAAAGCGGTGGGGTTTGACGGAACAGCGATCGAAGCGCGGCGTTGACCTCCTGGCGCTCAATCCTTGAGCGCTCGCCCCCGCCGATCGAGCGAGCCGCGGATGTACCGGTCACCCGTTTGCGCGGGAGGTGTTGGCCTGGCCTGCCCAATTGGATGACGGCCATGGATGAAGCTCGCATTACAGCTATTGCACGGGCTCTTTGCCGGTCCGCGGCGATGTCACCGGCCGTGCAGCCGATGCCCGCCTGGGAGCGCTTCCGCGGAGCGGCCCAGAATTACTGCGAAGCCCGCTCACTTTTCGTCGATGCGAAACAGTCCGCTGCGCGACCAGCCTCGAAATGTACGCTGGCGGGTTGATTGTCTTTGAGCCGACCAGACTGGTTGAAGGAACCCGGGACCGGCTAGGCCGTTGACCACAGGGGTAATCTGATGGAGGCATCGATGCGTGACGGTGAAGGCAATAAGCTCTCCCCGGAAGAGAAGCAGCGGACCCAGTCGATTCAAGGCGCGCCCGACAAAGGCTCGCTGAACAAGGTCTCGATCAGCCCGGATGCGGTCAAGGACACGGGCGAAGCCGACAAGCCCAGGGAGAAGCTTCCGGACAATCCTGCGGGAGGAATCGGGGAGTAGGCCCGCTCATGGGCTTGCCCACATCTCAAACGGCCCGACAGTTTACGAATCGGCTGCAAGACGCCGGCGCGCAAAGCCCAGGCTACCGCGATATTGTGTCGGCCGAGGAACGCAAGGCCGCGGTCAATCTGATCCAGTATCTAACAGAAACTGAGAGCTGCGCCGACGAAAGGCTGAGGAGGCTCGCCGCCGCTGTGGAAGCGTGGGACATAAAGGGCTCTCAGCAGGTCACTTCGGGCTGATTTCGGCGACGCCGATATGAGCCGTGACGAAATGGTCGTGCGCATCGCCATGCTTGAGGGGATTGTGTTCGCATGAGGCGTCAGACGTGCATGCTCATCGAGAACCATGACGAATACGAAGCCGCTGCTGCGCGCGCCAATGCGTTGAGCGACGCTCCGGAAGGCTCTGAGGCAGCTGAAGAGTTGGCGGAACTCGTCGCGGCACTTCGCGAATGGGACGCCCGCCGCGAGCCTGCAAGCGAAGGGCAGGAGCATAATCCATCCCCCAGCACCAATCAGAGGCCCGACGATCTACCGTTTTCGGGGCTCCCTAGGAATCTGGGGCGAGAGTGAGGCGTGAGCAATCCGCCTCACAAACTCAGGGAGATCAGCCGTGACCAGCACCGACAAAGACAAGACCGCCGGACAGCCGCGCCGGAGCAGCGACAGCCGGCCGCGACCGGGGACGGGAGTTCCGGAAGCGGAAACGACCAAGACAGATCAGAACGACAGCACGGGAGGGCCCGCGAAAGGTCACCCGAAGCCGTCGGAGTCGTGGAGCCCTATCGATCCGGGACGCCCCACCAAGCGCGACTGAGCGTTGGAACCGGCTGCGGATAAAGCTCGAGTCTCGCCTTGATCCTCGTGCAAACCGATGCCGGCGACCTGTCCAACGACAGATTGCGTTGGGGAAGCCTCCCGTGCACGCGAAACTGGGTTGCGTGCCCACCAAAGGCGTGCCCTACGCCATGACCCCAACTTGCGAAGACCGTTCGCGCTCGATTTCGTCCAACGACATCACCCGCCCGGTTATTCCCAGATACCTGTCGCTGTGATGCATGACGGCAAGCCGGACCGTAGTGCCATCATCGCATTCCATCTTCAGCCGGCCGAAGAAGGCGGACGGATCGACCGCGCTGGTATCGCAGCGAAGAAAGCCAACTCTGAGATCGTCGTAGACTGCAGCGAACTGATAGGCGAGCTCAATCCTGCGCCCGTCGCGCAGGACTAACATCCCTGTCCCGGTGATCATGGCGTGTCCCCACCTGGCATCCTCATGCGGGCCGCGGCAGTCATTTCCAAAAAAGGCATGGATACAATTGCCCCGAGATTGAACGCGGATTGCTGACGCACTGCAATTTCTTTTGATGCCTTGCCCTTCAGAGAGCCTGTAGGCTGATCTCGGCATAGCAGCATTCAACCCTCGCTCGCTGGCGCCCGCCGAACGAGCAAGCCGCGGCAGAGCTATTGAAGGGTTCAGCCGTCCTAGACGAGGCCGACCGGAACGAATCCGTAGCCGAGTTGTTGCGAGTCTCATGTGAGGAGTTGCGTCAATGTGTGCTCAGCGGATCTTGCGTGCCGGCCCGGCTGCCGACGTCGTCAGAAGCCGGCCTGGCAGACAACAGGACGATCGACAGGGTTCTCTCGAACTCGATCTCCCGGTAGCCGCCGAGACCAGCGCAGAGCGCGCGATCTACCGACTATCGCGAGAGGTTGCTGACCTGCGCATGAAGCTCGCCGGAGCTGGACCATCCGAAGGCAGCGATGACCTCACATACCGCTCATACAACTCAGCAAGAGGCTGGATCGACGCTGTCGACCCGATCGCTCTTATGGCCCGCCAGTTTGCTCGTCGCCTCGCTGAGGTGAAATGCATCCGACACCTGGGCCCCGCCGGCGATGCGACCGAAGGCAACGCCCAAGCCGTCAACTCCCACATCGCCGTGATCGCGGAAGAGGCAGACAATCTAATCGCTGCTCTAATCGAGGATGCGGAGGCATCGGGCCTTGAGGCTACCGGCGCTTGGATGAAAATCCCGCTTGTAGAATGCCGAGAGTTCGAGCCGATCGAACGGGATCCGGAACTCGAGCGGTCGGATGACGAACTGGACCAGAAGCTCAACTCTTAGCCCTATCGGATCGGCGCCCACGGCGGTGTCAGCCGTAGGTCGAAATTACATACCTATCGAACCATCCGGAATTTCGGAGGTTTAGACTTCATCGCCAATGGGAGAAGACGGTCATGGCTACGACGTTGCGCGGGCTATTTGATACGAGACGGGACGCGGAGATGACAGTCGAGCGTTTGGTCCAGGAACACGGGATCGACCGGGCCGATATTTTGATCGCCGCGGCCGGACCATCGAACACGGCGGGCGAGAGAGTGGCTGGAGCGGATGCCAAGGCTGGGGAACTAAGCAGCGCAACCAGGAGCGACGCCAAACTGGACGGGCCGATCGAGGTTGCCGTGGATATCGAGGATGCCAACAAGGCCGCGTCCGTGCGCGAGAGCATCACCGAATTCGGTAAGGCCGCGTGAAACTAATTCGGACGCGAGGCCGATCATTTCAGACGATAGACACTTACCCCGTCCGCGCTGTCGCGCAGTCCCTTGAAGGACGCGTGACGGAGCTTCTCGTCATGGGTCCAGCCGCGGAAGGCAATTTCCGCGGCGATCGTGGGCTTGGTCCAGACGATCCCTTTGCCAGTGATGCCGCGCGCCGGCGGCGACGCCGTCTTGATCCGACCAAGATTCCCGCGCAGCTTCGTCGCCGAACGATCGGAAAATCCAGTGCCGACGCTGCCCACATAGGTAAGTCCGTAGTTGCCATGTGCGGCGAGCAGCACTCGACCGATGCCGCCAAGCGCCGCACGCGATGACTCATAGCCAATGATCAGGAAGGTTTCGGACTGGACGCATTTGATCTTGAGCCAGTCGCCATCGCGGCCGGGCCGATAGGGTGCGACTCGCCGCTTGGCGATAATTCCCTCGAGGCCCATCTCGCAAGCCTGCTCCAGGAAACGCGCACCGTCCCCCTCAACCTCCTCGCTGAGCAGGATCGCGTGATCGCTCGGCGAAGCAGAAACTCGAGCAGCTGCCGGCGCTCGTCGAGCGACATGCGTGTCAGATCGTGGCCATCGAGATAAAGCAGGTCGAAGGCGTAGAGGATGGCAAGATGCGCGCTGGCCTTGCCACCGCGCCCGCCCAGAGCCTTTTGCAGAGCGCTAAAGTCTGAGCGGCCTTCTGCGTCAAGCACGACCGCCTCGCCGTCCAGGATGAAGCTGTCGGCCGGAAGCCTAAGCCCAGCCTCCGCGATGGTCGGAAAGCGATGTGTCCAATCGTGGCCACCCCGCGTGATGATACGGAGCTCGGCGCCGCGGCGGTGGATCCCCAGGCGATAGCCATCCCATTTCACCTCGAAGGCCCATCCCTCTCCTCCAGGCGGCTTCTGCGTCAGCAGTGCCCGACAGGGCTCAACGCGATCAGGCATCGGATCGGTAAGGAGATCAACCTGCAGAACGCCGTTCAGGGCGGGGGCGACTGGCGCGCTCCGCAGCGCCTCGCCGCTCGGGACGGATCTCAGGAAACGCTGCGGAACCGCTCGTCTTGCCATACTGAACGCCACCCAACGCGACGCACTCTCACGATCCAACGTTGGCTGAAGAAGCGCGTTCCGGCGCGCGCAACTTCGTGACCCGCGAAGCGGGCCCAGCGCCGCATCAGAGGCGGCACCGGAAGAGCACATAAGGCCGTGCGAGCGGTTCAGTGCCGACGCGCGTCGACCACCTGGCAATCATCGCCGCGCTGCTGGCGGCAGATCTGAAGTGCCCGCAACTGCGCATGCTCGATCGTGGGGGTGGTCTTGGCGGAATAGCCACAGCTCTTGGTGCGTCCCTTGGCAAAACCCTTCGGACCAGGCGCAGCGTCATACTTCAAATATAGGGCTCGACATGACTGGCCCATGCCGGGCGGCATCGCGTTCGCAGGTGCAATAAAGACCACCCCCATGGAAGCAATGATGAGAGATATTATCTTCAAAATATCATCCTTCCTCTTAAAAGCCGCAACTGTCTTTCGCAAAAGATCCGACCGAGCGCAACTCTATACACATTGATGTATTATTTTAATTTACCGGCGGAGGGAATTGACCCGCTTGGGAAAATGGTTGGGACACAGGGAACCAGTTTTCCGCTGCCGCGTAGTAGATCCGCGTCGGAGGCAAGGATGAATATCGGCTCTCAATTCGAATGCGAGCTTTGCGGCTCGCCGGCTGTGTCACTTCCCGATCCACTCACCGAAAGTGGATCGGTTCGCTGCGGCGCGTGCGATGCCGAGATGGGGTCCTGGCTCGAATATAAGCTCCGTGTCGCTGGTGAGCTGCGACGGTTCGGCACGCCTGTTTGTGCGGATCCTATCAAGCTCGATGGAAGCTTGGAGTTTGTCACACGAAATGGACCGAGCGTGACGCTGGCATCACGGAGTCAAACTCTCCTTTGATCCCCGCCACGGGAGTTGAACCACCGCCTTGCTGTGACTAGTTTCCGCGGATGACAGACACGCCAAACATCGTTCGTTCCGACTGTCTGCCGTCAGCGCCCTTGAGACAGTTCAGGGGTTTTCGGGAAGGGAGGATTTCTGGATCATCGCAGCCATTTTGGAGCGCAGATGAGACAGAAATCCGGGCCGGAGAAAGCACCGGCAGAGC
>NZ_JAWDID010000081.1:0-18975 GCF_032464875.1 Allobosea rubneri | reverse complement strand
CGTCCAAGCCAACAAAGCACTCCATCGCTCTTCTCCCTGATCCGCTGGGCTGGATCGGTGGAGCCTAAAGCGCATCGGCCACCGCCGCATCGCATCCGCGACGCGAGCCCAATGGCCCAACCTTTTTTGTTGTTGGTGACAGCAATGGTTCGGCACAGCCTCGGCGAATGCTTGAAGTCAGCGAAAGATGACCTGCCGACCGGAAGTCGATGCGAGGCGCTATAGCGCCGACTCTTTTTAACATCTGCGCCCTATAGAGTTTTTCGACGCAGGCCATCGCTCTCTGCCAGCCTGCAGGAGGCTGCCCGTGAAGAACTTGATTGCCTGGTGGTGCTCGCTGTTCGGCTTGAAAGACAAAGTCTTGATCAATCTTGTGACCGCCATCGTGGCCGCCGGCACGCTGATCTGGGCGGTCTCGACCGTACTGTCCTTCATCGTCGGCATTCTCTTCACATGGACCATCTGGCGCTGAAGCCAACGCAGAGGGAAGACGAAGTCGCCATCTCGGCAGCGAGCGGGAGTGGCGGCCGGAGCGCAGGCTGGCGGCAAGGCCGTTTCAGTGGGCTACATTCCGACACCGCTCCAGCCTTGAGCGTCGCGTCCATCGCATCTTCGGCACGGCCGCGCTTGCTCTCGCGGCGCCGGGCTGGTACCGCAGCGCCGGAGCCGGCGTAGCACAGCGGTAGTGCAGCGGTTTTGTAAACCGAAGGTCGGGAGTTCGATCCTCTCCGCCGGCACCATAAATTCCGCATAGATATCAACGGAATAAGTCACCCCTCACGGAGAGAGTGGCCCGTAATCGTGTTGCACGATTGCGGCGCATTCCGCCGATTCCCGCGTGTTTGCGGGTGTTGCATTTGAGTCCATGCAACACGGATGCAACACGGGGGGGGGGTGAGTCCCAGCCTTCAGCGCCCTAGTTCCGCCTTGCCGTTAGGGTATGCGCGGCAGGCTGCCGCACTGCGAGACCCGCGTGCAGCGGGGCGCCGGACCAAAGGTAAGCACCCAGCCCCGGCCGGCCCGGCGCCCTCCTAAGCAGCCAGCGCTTCATCGTCGAACAAGTACTGCTTGACGATGTTTCTGCTAGCGTCCTCCTGCACGCCGATGAAGACGCGGAACGGCACGAAGTGGAGCTGCTGAGTGTCGGTAGGCGCCAGCACGCCGGTTGCTCGACGCAGGCCAGCGAAGTCACGCTGGCCGCGCTCCTGCCGCGCCTCGTCGCGGTGCTCCAGCGTGAAATTCAGATAGTACGGGCGCAGGTCGAACTCGGCGCCAATAACCTGAGCCTTGCAGCGCAGCACCATGCCCAGCCCATCGCAGGAGGGCGCGTAATCCGACTCGACGATCTCCATCTGGTACTCGCCTGCCGGCATGGGCTGGTAGCCACTGCTGGGGACTGCGTCGGGGTTGTAGCTGTATGCGATGGCGGTCATGGGGTGGCTCCTTGTTTCGCGGTTTCCGTTAATGATAAACGTAAAACATGGAAAACAAGGTGCGTCAACGGAATTCGTTTGTGTTACACGAATTCCATGAAGCAGTTTTCGATTGCCCAGTGCCGTGCCGCGCGCGGTCTCATGGACTGGTCTCAGGCGGAGTTGGCGTCTCACTCAAACCTGAGTGAGAGTACTATTCGCGACTTTGAGAAGCAGCGGCGCATCCCCGGTCCAAACAACCTCGCCGCCATCCGAGCCGCCCTCGAGGCAGCAGGCGTTCAGTTCCTCGACAATGGCGACGTGGCTACCGGCCCGGGCGTGGTGCTGCGCCTACCACCCCGACACGTGGCCACCCAAGGCGAACTGCAGGCCAGCGCGGACGATGCCCGTTTTCAGGCTGCAAGGGCCGTGGATGACGCTCTCAGCGGCACCGACGCCACGGATGAAGAAAAGGCTGCTCGCCGAGGAGCGCTTACGGACGAGCCCGCTGTGATCGGGCGCGCTCGCGGGAAGGGCCGCGGCAAGCTGAGCCCTGACAAATAGTGAGGGATGATGGAAGCTACTTTGGCTTCAAAAGGCGGTCGAACAGTCTTGTTATGGGATTGTGAGGGCTCCGCGGTCGAGCGGGAGGGCTCTGCCTGCCCGGCCAGTTAATTTGCGCCTCGCCGATAACCCTCTCCCGATCGTCCATGCCACGAACTCGGTATTGCGGCTCGCCATCGTCGCTGGTCGGCAATAAGCGCGTGATGACATAGGTTCCTACGGCGTCTTGATCGTGGAAGCCAAAAGCCAGCCTGACTTGGTCGCCTACCTGGAAATTATGAGGCATCGTCGCTCCTTCGCGCTGTCAGCATTCAGAGCTAAGATGCAGATTAGCACGCCGGAGAGCTGTTGAGGGCGATTTCAGCAGGATAGCAGATGATGCGCCCCATGGCCTGACGCCGTGCTATCCTGGAGTCATGGAAAATCTCCCGGCCAACAGGCTCGACATCACCGACGCAACGAACATCGCCCTAACAGGCGGGCCAGCGTGCGGCGCCGTCATCGTGGCCACGCTGGCAGACGGCGCGCCAGTCGAGCTACACCTGACGGCCGAAGCGCTCGCCAGAATAGAGGTACTGCTGGAGGGGGCGCGAATGGCGCAGGCTCGGATTTACGGGCTGCATTGAGCCCCACCCCTTGACCGCGCCGCTACGGGCGGGTGACGCTGCGGAAAATGGGGGGAGAACGTGGCAAAGCTAGTTATCAAAATGAAGGCCTCGGCTACGCGGAAGGCGCTGGCCAAGATGGTGACGGTCGAGAATACGGACGACGGCAAGAAGGTCACCGGAACCAAAAAGCAGGTGAAGGCGTGGGCTATTGAGGAAATCCGGAAGGGCCTCAAGCCCAAATAGCCGCTTCCAGCATCCTGCCCACCGCCATGGCCACACCCTTGCCGCCCTCACCAGACTGGGAGCCGACGAAATGGCTGCCGTTGGTATGGCAGACCATCACTACGGTTATTGCCGTCGTTGCGTTCTTCCGGACTTTGAAGACGACACTGCCACTAGCATGGGTGGAACAACGCGGCCGGGGACCCAACGGCGCTGGCGTAACGCTGGTGGTGCACAACACAACTAACAGGCCCGTTCGAGTCAATCATGTGCGGGCAAAGCGATCGAAAGTTGGCCCAGCCCCCAACGCCCAAATGGCCTGGAGAGATCATCTGTCGGTCGATAAAGAAATTCGCCCAGACGAAAAATTTGCCCTGGATTTCTCGATCTCTTTAGCAGAAAGCAGCTCGCCGACCAAAGAGCGCATAAAGCTCTCCGTCTCCACAATGCGCTGGATTACCAGGAAAAGAACTATGACCATGCCGATCATAATTCCGAGGTATGTCGATAAAAGCCAGTCCAATACATCCTCCGTGAATTAACCGGCCCGCGCCATTACATCCGAGATCACGGGCCGGTTTGCCGCTAAGCGGCGGCTACACGGGAGCGGCTAGCAGCGCTCCCAATTGATCCTCTTCAATCGGGGACAGGCCAGCATCCTTCCCGTCCGACTTCGATTCAACGAAGCCGTCAACAACCTCGTTGAACTGCCACAGCGTCATCGTCCTCATATCGGTGACAGAGACACCTATCGCGCCCGCCGCGCGATAGAATGAGCCGAAGCGGAGTCTGCCTTCAGGAAGCTCCGGGTCCGAGCCGCTCGACTTGCGCGCGCGCTTAAACTGCTGTTCCTCGGGTGAACCGGTAAGGGCAGCGGCGAGCACGATTATTGCCGCCGGAACTCCTAGCCGAAGGTCCATGGTGGCCATGCCGTCGATGAGGCAATCAGCGCTTTCCGCGCCCATCCCTCCGCCGATCAATCCCAGCCGGATTGTCTCCCGCACATCCGCAACGCGCCAGTCGTCGGCTGCAAGTCGCTGCATCAGAACGAAGGGGCCGACGCCCGTCGCCTCCTGCAGTTCCTCCAGCTCTCCGATCGCAAGACGGAGGCGGCGCATGGCGCCACCCCACTCGCACCGAACTACGCCGCTGCGGTTGTCGGGCATCATGCCGCGTCTCTCAGGCAATCCCCGATCATATCCGGCCAGCGATGCACAATCGCGGTATGGATGGCCTGCGGCGTGACCTGCGTCATCTGCAGGAACCCGCCGACTCCGCCGTTGCCGTCCTCGTCGCGGTAGGCGCGCTGGTCTTCGGCGATGGCGATGCCGGCGGCCACGAGATCGTCCGGCATCGCTGCCAGCGGCACAGGAGGCGCTGAGGCATAATCCTTGATCTCCGCCGCATGCCAGCCCCCGCCGTAGGCGGGAGCATTAGTCACGACGTACGCCTCGGCACGACCGCGCTCATGGCTCCACCCGATGGCGTAGAGCTCTATCCCACCATAGGCCCGTACCTCTTCCGGCGCATTCTCCCACGCGATCTCGACTGAAAGCGCCAGGTTCCCGACCAGTTCCTCGAACGAGCGGAAGGTGCGGCCCAGCCGAGGCGCCAGGTCCTCAGCGAAGCCAGAATGTCCGCGGCTGGCAATGACGCAGCTGAGATGCGGGAGCGGTAGCGTCTTGGTCGTGATCGCGGTTATCACGTTCCCATTGTCATTGTCGTAGAGGGCGCCGTCCGTGAGAACGACCGCCGCCTCTTCTGTAAGAAATATCTGAATAGCACTCACTGCTTAAATCCCATCTGAATTGTTCCGATCAGCCCGCCGGGGGAGCCGTTGCTGCCGCTGGTTCCAAAGAAGCCGGCGAGTGGTCCCGAGCCCATGAACGCCGCTTGCAAGGCTGCCCTGGCCAGTTGCTTCACCAGACCCTTCATGACGTCGGTGGCTTTCTCGCCATCGACGACCAAGTCCCCGAGCGAGTCGGTGATGGCGTCGCCAAAAAACTTTTGCGCTTCCTGCGCGTCCTCGAGAGCCTTGCGGACCTCTTCGACCTTCACCTTGGCGTTGGCGTATCCCGTCGCGGCTCGATCAATAGCGGCCCGCATTTCTTCTGTGATCGGGATCGCAGCACGCTTCGCGGCAGTCTCGAGTTCCAGCGCCTCCCGAGCCTTGGCCTTCGCAAAGGTGCCTTTGCCCTCAGTTTCAGCCTCGAGGAGCAACGCCTGACGCCGCTTCTCGCTGGCAACAAGCGCCTTCTCGTAGGAGTCCAACGTGTCCTTGCTGGATCCGCCGCCTCCCTTCCCGTCCTTGCTGCCTGGTACTTTGAAGTCCGCCGCAGAAATCGGATTGATCTTGCCGGCGCCGCCCGGACGAGCCGGGGGCAGCGTGGTTGTGGTGAGGCGGTTGGCATAGTCGATTTCGGAACCGCGAAAGCCGGCCACAGCCTTGCGAGCCGCATCTACTGCAGCCCGCTCCGCAGCAGAGCGCTCGGAGGCAACCGCGTCCCGCCCGCCAGCGTTCGCTGTCCCCATTTCCCGAGCCTGCGCAACGCGAGCGGCCCGTTCATCCTGATATGTGAGCGCTTGGGCGCGCTGCGCGCCGGCATTTGCCCGGGCCAGCTCGCCAACCTTGTCGATGAGCGCCTGGACGCCGTTGACAGCGCCCGCGGCGGCGCTGCCGACGCTGCCGACTGAACCCGCAAGACCATCGATCGCGACGGCAAGCCCCTTTGAAAACCCGGTCGCATTGTCAAACTCACCGGCGGCCTTGGTCAGCTCGTTCTTAAGCTTTTCCATTGCCTGGGCTGAGGTCAGCGTCGCACCGGCCAGCTTATCCTCCAGCAGCGGGGCGCCCGCTTGGATGGCTCTGAATAGCGCCTGGCTGCTAACCTCGCCGGCCTTGACCATCTGCGTCAGCTTGGCGACGTCGCCGCCCGCTTCCTTCATGCCGGCCGCTGCGGCCTGCAAGAGCGGGTATGCTCCATCTAGAAGGCTTCCCCACTCCTCTGCCTGCACCTTGCCGCCTGCGAAGGCCTGCGAGAGCTGAAGGAGAGCGCCCGAGGCTTCTGATGCGCCTTTTCCGGATACGCGCAGCGACTGCGCTACGACGTCCGTAACCTGCATTATTTCGTCGGAGGACGCCTTGAGCGTGGTCTGGGCCTGGCTTACCCGGCCGAAGAGTTCCGCAAGGCTCTGCAAGGGCACGGCGTTTCGCTGAGCGCTGGCGTAAAGCTTGTCGAAGACGCCACCAAGATCGCCGTCCTTGACCCCGGCGACCTTCAGTTGATTGATGATCGTGGTGTAGCTGTCCGCGAACCTGCGAATATCATTCAGCGCCGACCCGACAGCTACACCGGCGAACACGCCGGCGATGCGCTTGCCAAGGGCGCTCAGCGAGCCGCCCACGGACTTTTCCATCTGGCTCGCGCGGTCTTCCAACTGCTTGAACAGGCGAAACGCCTGCGAGTTTTGTCTTTTAAGAGCGTTGCTGAATTGATTTGCTTGAACTTCCAGCAACAGCTGTAGTCGTTCGACGTCAACTGCCATAAAAAAACCTTGTGTCGTGGAAAAGAATCGTCGCGATTTGCGGGCGCAATCACTCCGCCAAAGCGAGAATAGAAATGATCGAAGATAAAGAAGTTCTGGCTGGGTTCGTGGCCAACATCGTGTCAGCCTTCGTTTCGCATAACAGCGTCCCGACTTCTGACTTGCCGGCTTTGATTGCGAGCACCCATTCGGCACTGGCCGGGATTGGTCAGCCTCCAGCACCCGTTCCAGAAGAAAGGCCTGACCCTGCCGTTCCGATCCGGAAGTCGATCACGCCCGATTATTTGATCTGCCTGGAGGACGGCCTGAAGTTCAAATCGCTAAAGCGTCACCTTCGCACGAAGTACGACCTCTCACCGGAGGAGTACCGCGTGAGGTGGAACCTGCCGGCGGATTATCCGATGGTCGCTCCCGCCTATGCGGAGGCGCGCTCAAAGCTCGCGAAGTCGATTGGCTTGGGCCGCAAGGCAGCGACGCCGCCGGTGACAGAGCCCACTACAGCCACGCGTGTCCGAAAGCCCCGCAAACAATAAACGGTTGTTAACCAATCAGTTTATCGATAGCATACGGGCTCCAGCGTTTAGTACAGGAGAGCCCGATGCATCCAATTCTCGTAAAATGTCCTCAGACGGGGCGTGCAGTCGAGACCGGCCTCCGCACCACAAAAGCCAGCTTCGACGCTCTCAGCATTCGGCGAGTACTGATGTGCCCGGATTGCGGGCGCGATCATGCTTGGTCATGTGAGGAAGCGTTCTTGGGTGAAGAGGAAATGCGGGTGCGTGGAGCCCCGAAGGCGGCCTAGTTCGCAGCGACAGGCGCTCCGTCCTCAGTGGCAGGAGCGCCTGCGCCGCCCACCAGGCGGCCCGAATTCACGCTCAGCCCAGTACGGGCGTTCTGGCGGTGTGAAGCCGCGATAGAAGTCCTCCAGATACTGGATTACCTGCGTCCCAATGCGGTGCCATGTCTCCTCCGCGAGAGGCCGCGCGGTGGCTTCGGTTAGGCCGACGCGCTCCAGTTCGTCGAAGTAGTCGCTGCCCATTTCCAGATACCCTGCCCAGGCGGGGATCTCTCCAGCCCGAGCTTTGGATTTCCTATGGCGAACCGGCATCAGCGCCTCGCGCCATAATCGGGCGTCCGCGGTGCTCGCGGCGCCTCGGGAGCATCAACGCCGTCTAAGCTGAGTTCTCTCAAGAGACGGGCGAAGACCACCTTGTTATCGCGCTCGATTGCGATCTCAGGACGCGCCTTCGGTTGGTCGAAGCGGTCCTGATAAGTCATTCCCTGGGCGTCGATGATTTCGCGCGCGGCGGTGATCCTGTCCCAGCTTTCGGCCGCAGAAATGAGCAGTTTGAAGTGATGTTCTTCCAGATCGAAGTCGGAAAGGACTGACTTTACCCATGATTTAGTGGGCTTTCGCAGGTGCTTTGGCACCCGGAAGGCCTGTGGATCCTTGGTGGACAAGGCGTTCTCCAGATTTTTATTTGAACCGGGGCAGGCGCCGCGCGCACCGTGGCATGGCTCCGTTGCGCTGCCTGGGCGGTTCGGAGACTTTCGACCTCCCCCCGGGGGGCCTAGATAGGCCAGCCGGAGGCGTCGTAGCGGATGACCGTCTTGCCGTGGTCCTCGAGCTGGCCGTCGCGGTCATGATGAGGCTTACAAATCGACTCCAGATTGGCCGGGTCGAAGAACAAGGCCTCGTCACCCTTATGGGCTTTGCGATGGTGGACGACCGTAGCCTCGGTCACGATCTCGGATGCAAGGCAGCGAGCGCAAAGCGGTTCGGCAGCCAATTGAGACTCGCGCAACCGCTTCCACCGGGCCAGGCCGTACCAGCGGAGCCAAGGTCGCTTGGTATCGCTCACCCGAGGCATCGGCGCACCTCTTCGCCCTCGACGCTCATCGCCCCGAGCGCTCGGCGGCGGACGGCTACGAACAGGTGCGGCGCCAGACTGACGCGAGGCGGCAGACGAACGTTGACCAGGCCAGCAGGCCCGTCGACCAGTCTGCAGTCATGAAGCGTGATATCGCCAAGCACGAGGTCGAACCTGCGGTCGCCGGTTGGTTCGATCCTAATCAAGTTGCGGCCTCACTGATTCATCGCACCATCGGCGGATTGCCTCGCGCTGTGCGTCCAGCAACTCTTCAACCTCTTCCGGGATATCGCCGGCCCTACGACGGCGCTCGCCCTCAACTGCAAGGGCGACCGCAGAAGCAGCAGCAATCAAGGCGACGCATGCGGCATGGGCGGGGTCGGCGCCGTGGGCCACAAGGCGCTTGGCCTCGTCAGTTACTCTGATCGTGGTCATGCGTTGCTCCCGGCCTGGACGCGGCCACGGGGTTTAGGGAGCCTTGCGGCGCGCAACTCGGCGACTGCTTCCTCCAGAGCCTCGATCCGCTGCTTGTGCCATCTTGCGACAATCAGGTAGCCAGCGTGATGCCGCGCGAAGTCACCATGAGTAAGCGGCGCGCCCTTGTTTTCGATTCCCAAAGAGTCGACGTAGTCTCGGGCTGCTTTCTCAAAAGCAGCTCCACGTTCCTCTTTGGTGAGGTGATTTGGGTAGGAAGGTACTTTATAATCTGTCTTCGATTTCAATTTAAAACTTTCGTGAAAATCTTGTTTTGGAGGCACCAACCGAGCCCTGATGGCTCTTCTGTGCTCTGCTCTCTTGAGATGACGTCGATCGGCGCGCCGGTTCTTGCGGCGATGATCTTGGCGTATTGTTCGTCGATCCAGGCGAGGTCTTCGGCTGATCCGCTTCGCGCGGGATGGAGCAGCACAGAGGCGCCACGTCGGGCTATCCGCTGATCGCCAGCCATGAGGGGCAATATGGCTGCCGATTGGACGTGTGCTCCGAAGGCGACCTTGCGCGTTGCCGGATGCCGGTCGAGCAGTATGAAAAGGTCGATCGCCGCGAGGGCCTCGCCGCCGTACGAGTCGACGTCGATCGTCAGATGTTCGGCGTTGGGCGCCTTGGCGAGGGTGTCGGAGACGCGGCCGACCATCTCCCTGTCGATGTGGTTCCACACCCGAACATAGACACGTCCGGCGAGATCGGGCACTGGCACCCGCGTCTCGGGCACATAGAGGTCAAACAATGCCGATAGCCTCGTCGATGCGGCGGAAGAGCGGCGCGAGGCTAACCATGATCACCGCGCCGGTGTCAGGCATCGCGTCCTGCGGAATCAGGCAGGGGCTGCCACCTCCCTTGCGGGAGAACACTGCGACGAGCGGCCAGTCTTTCGCGCGGTCGACGACCGTGGCGGCCTGGAAAGCCGCGACGTCTGGATTGAGGCCGTGGCCAATCAGCTCGGACATCAACGCGAGGATTCGAAGGCCGCGTCGATCGAAGCGAGGGCGACCGTTGCCTGCGGGCGCGGTGATGATGTCGCGAGCGCGTTGTAGCCAGTTGTTGATCGAGGTCAGCGGCACTCCCGTCAGGCGGGCCGCCTCCCGCGGGGAGAACAGCTTTTCCATATGATGTTCCGTGAAATGTCGTTGGGATGAAAAGAAAACGACCCCGCCGAGGCGAGATCGTTTGAAGTCGTTGCCGGGAGAGCAACAGAAGGGATTTCTCCTCTCCTACTCATAATGGAAAGAACCTGTAAAAAGGGGACGCTAGGCTGCTTCGCGAAGCTCCTTGCGCGGAATGTCGCGCGCCGATATCTTTTCGTATTCCGTGAGAACAGCCGCCAACTCAGCGCATGCATCTCGTAGCGCTTCCTGACCAAGACGCTCTGCCGTCTTGGCTGTCTTTCCGAGCATCTCGCCGATCGCCTCAAAAGACTTGGCGCGATACTCGTCGAGAACCATGACCGTCGCGGGCTTCAGACGATTCAATGCGAACGACATGATCTCACGAGCCTCGCGCCGCTGCGCCACTGTAAGGATCTCCCTGACAGGTGGCGGTGGTGATTTCCGGTCGGTGAAGCGGAGCTTGGACTTGAACGGGACCACTGTCGTGTTGACCGCCCTGTTCTTCTCCCAGAACGTGTGTCGGAAACCGCGCACCGAGCCGGCGCATACGCTCCTGTCCCAGAATTGTTCCTTGCCGCCAGTGTTGTCATGCTCGGCGGCGGCGTCCTTCGGCTCATTGTCGTTGGCCGCGGCGTCGTCCATCTCGTGCGGCGCCTTGCTTGCATCAAAATCCAGCTCGGCGCACTCGTCGTCCTCGCCTTCATCAAGCTTGCGGATCGGGGCTGAGACGTAGTTGAAGGCTGGCCCGTCATTGAACACGAAATCACCGGCACGCACGACGCGCCCGCTATCTTTTGAGCGCTCAATATCGCCGCCGACGATCACACGCCGCGTTCGCGTTTCGCGCTTGCCGTCCCGCAGGATCGTCTCGGGCATCTCCCTGGTCTCGACGCCGTCGAGCATTTTGACTAGCAGGCGATCCGCTGCCGTGTCCGTCTTGGGAAGCCAGTTGGCCTCGTCGCCCTCGTTCGAGGGAGCAATGTATGCGTCTTCCTCATCCTCGTTACCGGCCTCGTACACGAGGTCCGGTGATGCCATCCAGTTCGAGGAAACGGGATCGGCCTCGACGGCCTCCCAAAGCGCAATCCACGTCAGGATCGGGTGGAACTCATCGGCAAGGTCCGCGTGCCGTGGACTCTTTGGCTTGGCCGCACGGCCCCAGATTGCACCGTCAGTTGCTGGCGCGGTCTTGCGCCACTTCTCGACTTCGGCGCGGTGCTGTTCAGGGGTGCGGATATTGTCGTTATGCGCAGTAATCAAGATTGCCTCCCGGGCAATATACGATGGTTACGAAAGCCGCTTTGCGCGGCCATGGTATTGTTGGCCCCGCGACAGCCCAGAGCGGGCCGCTGGTGGCGATATCGAAGTATTGGGTAGGTGGATGGCGGAAACGCGAAGAAACCCGCGCACGGCCTTCTCTGCCCTAATGTCACGGCGGGCCGAGTTGATGCCCTACGGACGTCCTACAAAATTTAGTCCCGAAGAGCGCAATTCGTCAAGGAATGGTGTCTGCTTCCGATCGCGGCACGATATATGGTAGGTAGATGTAACCCGCGGGGAAAAGTTTCAAGGCGTGGGGTAACGCCTTGTTACTGCTTTGCTAATCGCCGCTTTGGGGTCGATCTGCTTCCCTAAAAAAATCAAAACCTGACTTTTAGTTGCGCATGGCTCCACGGCAGGTCCGGCTTTTTTGGGCTCATCAAAAACCAACCGACGCCCCCGGTCGGATTTCGAATTTTGCGGATGAACCTTTTTTGCTACGGCGCCGGTGCTCGTTCTGTGTCTCCGATGATTGGGATACGCCGCCCCCCTAGAGCGCGTGGAGAGGGGCTGTCAGTGCGGTTGCTGCCCTACGAATATCCTTGCTATTCGCCATGAAAGGGCGCCTGCTATAAGCGCAGTTGTCTCCTTGCTTATGGATATGACCGCGTGCGGCACAATTGATGCCGCCAAGCGGAGACACTTAATGATCACCGGAAATGGCTACTTAAACCTGCCTGATGGGCGCGGCGCCGATGTGTCTTATCAGTTCTCCAGCGAATACGACGATCAACGAGACGGTTACTTGTTCTTTGAGACGGAAGAGTTTGACGACGGCCTGTTTGGCCATCGAATGAGACTGGACTGCGATGACGGCAGCGCCGTCCTCGTTGTGGTGGTCAGCCGAAGTGACCGGCATCTGGCGGTCGCGGGGCGCCTGATATCTGCTGACGAAGCTTTAGCGGCTTAGTCTGACGGCGCCTGCATTCTCCGAAAGCCAGGTTTGGCAGTGAGGGTCTGATGTTCAAGCGTGTGGATAGGCTGCGATATCTCCAGATGAGGGCGCGTGCGGATGAAAGGCGAAAACGAGCAAAGAGAGACGCTCGTGATCTGATGCTTCAGAATGCGAAGATCATTCTGGACGCGGAAAACGATAATGCACCTGCGGCGCCTCCGCGCCGGACGCTCATTTGACGTTTCTGAAATCAATCGACGCCCCGACCGTTCCGCTGGCCGGTGCTGACGGCAAAGGCCGCGTCGGGGCGTCCTAGCGTGGCTCTCGTTGGCGGTGTGCAATGTTGCGCTCCGTTACCGTTGATGGCGCCTTGGGCGCTCGTTGGGTTACCCCCGTTGGGCATGTCATTTGATGGTCCAGCGGCACTATTTTTGCGCTTCCCTGATTTGCTTTGCCTATGCCGTGTCGTTCCGAAACGCTGTGTATCGCGCGGGGCCAACATGCCGACGAGAGGCCGACCCACTTCAAATCATGCTGAGGCGACAGTTCACTTGCTATCGGCTTTTTTCTGCCTGGATGGTCAAACCCGGCAGGGTCAACGACTTCGGGCAGCTATCGAAGGCCTGCTAGCAGAGCTTGCGTATGCTGAGCGGCCGGCGCCCCCCTCGAATGTCATTCCGTTCTGCCGGCGAGTATCTGAATAGTTTGGGCTGGAACCAATTGCCCCGCCGCGCGTAGGCTGCCCGGGAGGGGCGGCTATGCTGATAACTGAACGCGTGTGGGGCGTCCTGCTCAGGGTCGCGATCGTTGCTGTGCTGGGTGTTGGCGTTCTCCTGCCGATGGTCTTTTTGCGCTAGTCCTCGCGCGCGCCATGCGTGATCGCGCGCGCGTGAGAAAAACTGTGTTAGCGCTCAAGCTCGACTACCGGGCCGTTCCCGTCGTTGGCGGCGGGAGAGATAGGGGCGCCCCCCGGGGTATCTCGCTCTGATCAAACTCGACGTTGAGACATGGTGGCGTCGATAAGTGCCAAAAGCTCCTGCGAGATCGCATACGGTCGCCCGGTCCCGTCGTTAAATTCGAACCGGCAATCAATGAGCCCAGATCGATTGAGATCTCCGACCTCAATGTATTTTACTGAGTTCAGGTTGATGCGGGTGCCGTCCGGTACGGTGATGAACATGGTCTTTCTCCAAAGGGTGGGGGTAAAAGCTCGCGCGCGAATGCGCTTGCATTTTTGAGGTCAAAAATCAGGGGGTGGCGCTATGGCTCTCGAAACATGCACCCACCCTTTGTTTAAAATATTGATTTATTTGGATAATATTCTAATAAGATAGGGGTAAAGGCATACGCAAAGGTATGTGCAAAGCCATGCTCAAAGGCATGTGCAGAGAATCGACCAAAGTCTGCTCATCGCCGATTCCTGTACATGCCTTGCAACGCCTTTCGCCATGCCTTTCGACACGTCTTTGCTAACGCCCAGACGGCCCGCCTGGGATCGGCCTCGGGAGCCGGGTGAGTCCCTCGGGCCTATTGGCAGTCGTCCACCATCGCCGCGCGACCTGACCAGATAGGACACGCGCCTCCCCGTAGACGCATTCGTCGCTCTCGATGAACTGGCCGAGGATGTCGCCCAATGTCTTGCTATCAATACCGCCTCGCAGTTGTGCGATCAGTTTCCCTTGCGCCAGTCCGTCACCAGCGCGGCGGGCGATCATATTCCGCACCTTGAGGTACTGCGCCTGCCGTTCGCCGTCCGCGATGTTGTCGCGCGCGCCTGCCAGCATTGTCCGATACGACGCGTCAGCTACCTTGTTGGCCCATGCCTGGATTTCGGTGGTTATGACCGGCTCGCCGGGGTTCACGCCGACAGCCACAATGAGTGCTAACCGGCCCGCATTCTCAGCGACACGCATCAGCACTGGCCGCATCTCGGGATCGGTGCGGGGAGCCTCGGCACGGATTGCATCGTCAAACGTCTCGAAGACTTCCTCGGCACGTCCTCGATATCGGCGGGACGCCGAACCTTTGCCGGCAGGCGTGTGCCGCCGTCTATGACGATGAGACGGCCTAGCAGCCCCTCACTGATGTTGCCCGCGCCAAGGGCTGCCCAGAAGGTCGAGGGCGTGGTCACGCCGTGGATGGAGAAACAGGGCGCTAGGACGGTAGCGTCCTTGCCGGCCGACTTTTCGGCGCCAGCCCAAGCGCCTGAAGCCGCGCCCGTGAGGCGCATCATGGCGGAGACGATGCCGGCCTTGTGGGTTGCCGCGTTTCGGGAGGTGCGCTCGGCCAACCACTTGCCGAACTCGTCGATCGAGGCGAGCACCGACGGATGCTTCCGCAGGCGCGCGGCTAGCCCCTCGGGCGAGGCCGGATCCGCATCAAGAAAGGTCTCGGCGATCTTCGCGCCGTTCGGCCCAGCGCCGGCAACAATGCGGGGCGCGCGCAGGGTCAAGTCCTTGCCCATGCCGGACTCGGCCAGCCCGACTAGATAGATGTTCGTGCGCAGGCCGGTCGGGCCTTTGTAACGACGGCCCGCTAGGGCGGCGGTCAGCGCTAGCGCCGACACCATGGCGAGCGGTGGCGAGGGAAAGCGTGATGCTGAGACGATGAAACGTGCCATGTCGCCGACGAATCCCGGCGGGTAGCAAAGCTCGGCAGGGAGTCCGTCAGCGGACGCCTCCGGCATAGGGATGTTGTCGTTGGCGGGCTCTGCGGCAGGTTCCGGCGCGCCCGTCATCAATCGCTCGATGCGGACCTGCGCAGCTACGTCGCCGCGCATGACTGCGGCATTCCTCTCGGCGCGCAGCGCAGTGAGATCAATTGCGGGCATGTTCACGGGCGCACTGCCTCTCGAATTCGATGGTGGCGGCTTCGGCGAGCTTTCGGGCAAGCGGGCCGGTGAAGAATGCAGACGGCTCGCCGAAGGCGCGCGGCGGCTGGATGCGGTAGCTGCCGTCCGGCTTCCGGCGAAGCTGGACGTTGTTGAGCATCACGTCTGGCGTGACCTGCACTGTGAAGGACGCGACAGTTACAGTCGGTCCTGGCCCGCCGTGATCGACGGGCCGCATATGGGTGATCTGCATCAGATCCTCTGGTTGATGGAATTGCCGCGCGAGGCGGTGGGTAGTGACTGCGGAAATCGAAGACTTTAGAAAGCCGCGCCGGCTGGTCAGGCCGCCGCCGTAAAGAGCCAGGGATGCGAGGACGGGTCGGGCCTAACCACCCTGTGACCTAGCATCTCCATGACATCCAAGATTGCGTCTGGAGTCCGGCGGCTGTCGGCCTCGATGAGCTTGCGGGACAGCGCAGTCAGCTTCGGCATCAGTTCCCAGGCCAGCAGGTCTTCAACCGCGTCCACCGCCGCAATCAACTCGTCGTCGGGCTCACCAGGCTCGCACCCCGTGCCGGCCCAATCGGTATCCGACATGCATGCCGGATCAGTCATGAGCCCGGGCCAGTATTCATAAGCCGGCCCGTGAGACTTCCAGACTTCCTCCGCCACCATCCCGGCAACAGCGATCATACGATGATGATTGGGGTCTGAAGGCGGTTCATACGTCGCCTGCCCGAGGTATGATTTTTCAGTGTGGATGTCGTCGGTGGGGTTCGGTCGGATGTGTACGCCCAAAACTTCGAGGCCGAGGTGCATCGCGATGACAGCATGTCCGGCCTCGTGCACTGCCGCCATTCTACGGTCGCGCGCGAGGATCCGATGTTTCCTGAAGGGGTAGCGCATCACGCTGCCCTCCGCGCGCGGGCGGACTGCTCTTGCTCAGCAATCCAGGCGAGCAGGGTGCTCTTACGGGCCGCCACAGTCTCCCCGATCCGGAACACCGGAAGGCGCCCCGTCGAGACCGCATGGTAGACCGCGCGCCTGGGTAGCCCCAGAAAGGACGCCACTGCCGCGGCGCCGTAGAGCGTGTCTGACGCGATATTATCGTTGTGTGATAGCAACTTAGATCCTCCCAGAAAATAAATGCGAAACAGGGGTTGACAGGGTTGTGTGAATGTCTGATAGTAGGTGTAGCGGAGAGGCTTTCTTATTGTACCCGTAATTTCCGCATGTTCCACAAAAATGTGGCTTTTTGATGGCGGTTACGCTCGCTCCGCCTGTGTCGTCTTGTTGCGCGCGTGCCGAGGTGTTGCACATAAACCGAGCGTCGGTTAGCGGTGGCTGATGGCCACACTCCGCAAGCGCACCCTCCCCTCCGGCAAAATCGTATGGCAAGCCGACTACCGCGACGGCGGTGGTAAGCGCCGCCATAAGCAATTCACGCTCAAGAAGGACGCAGATGCCTTTCTGCTCGGCGCGCTTGGCGAGGTCCGAACCGGACAGCATGTCGCGGCCAGCGCTTCCGTCACGGTCGCCAAAGCGGCTGAGGCGTGGCTCGCACACGCGGAGAAAATCGGCCGCGAGAGGGCAACCGTTCGGCGATACCGGGATACTTACGAGAAGTATGTCGCCCCTCGCATGGGCGGCACGAAGCTCACGGCGGTTACGGCGCCGTCCGTACAGAACCTGATTGATGACCTCACGGGCACGATGTCCCTGTCGTCGCTGAAGAAGGTAAAGGGCGCGCTCGTCTCGCTCTTCAAACATGCTGTGACGCGCGGGCAGGCTGCGATCAACCCGGCCCGTGATGTGATCCTGCCGGACAACAAGCGCACAGTGACTCGCCCGGAATATCCGACCAAGGCCGAGCTTCGCTCGATCATCGAACACGCCCTGCCCCGCTGGCGTCCCTTCTTCCGGCTGGCGACCGTGACGGGAATGCGGGCATCGGAGATGCGTGGTCTGCTTTGGAAGGATGTCGACGTGGAAGGCGGTGTCATCCACGTCAGGCGTCGAGTGGACATGTACAACCAGTTCGGCCCGCCGAAGTCGAAGACCGGCACGAGAGACATCCCGATTTCGGAGGCGACGGTTGCCATGCTGGTGTCGTGGCAGAAGGAGTGCCCAGCATCCGAACTGGGTCTCGTCTTCCCGACGCTGGAAGGAGCCGTGACATCGCACGCCAACATTCAGCACCGGGCGTTCTGGCCGGCGCAGATACGCGCCGGCGTGTCCACCGACACCGGGGAGAAGGACAAGAAGGGCAAGGCCGTCATGGACGCGAAATACAGCCTCCACGCCCTCCGGCACGCAGCAGCCGCCCTGTTCATCGAACAGGGGTTCGCGCCGAAGAAAGTCCAATCCTTGATGGGGCATGCCAGCCTCCAGATGACCTATGACACGTACGGGTATCTGTTTCCGAGCGAGGACGACGACAGGGCAAAGCTCGCAACGATGGAGTCCGCGCTGTTCGGCTAATTCCGCCAGCGGCGACCCCTTACATGCAACACATGTGCAACACGAAATAGAAATAAGATAACGATTTCAATGTGAATTAGCGGTTTTGTAAACCGAAGGTCGGGAGTTCGATCCTCTCCGCCGGCACCATGCTCCCCGGTTCATGCCGGAAAACCCCAGGCTGAACCCGGCGATTTTGCAGCGCGTGCCGATTTCCGGCGACATTCCTGTGCCTGCAGTTTTGGCCAACGCGCTGGCGTTCGCGCAGCCCTGAAATCCTTGCAGGATCATCCCTGATCTCGCGCCGCCATTGCCGGTCGGGAGAGCGCTTTCGCGTGACAGTTTCCAGCCCTTGCCGCGCGCCTTCTGTATCGAAATTATGGCGCAGCCATCTTTTCGCCTTGTGCCAAATCTAGATGCACCGCCGAGACGGTTCGGTCAGACCAGGATTTGGTGACCTGAGCTTCCATTCCCCCTTGTAGAGTAGAGCATGCGTCGCGTTGTTTTGGCTGCACTCGTTGCGGCATCCGTACCCGTTTACGCCCAGGCGAACACCACCATCGACAAGGTCTCATTTCAACCGCAGGTCAAAGGACTAGCCTGCCTCCAGCCGGAAACCCTGGCGATGATCAAGGAGCTCGTTGCCCAGATCGGCCCGATCCAGATCACCTCGACCTGCGGCGGCCGCCATGCAAGGCGCTCCCAGCACTATCGCGGCAACGCCATCGACTTCAGGCCGCTGGCAACCTCGACCCGCAAGGCCGTCGCCGTCGCCAAATCCCTGGCGAGCACCGGCGGCATAGGGTCCTATTCGAACGGGCTGATCCACGCCGATGTCGGCGATCGCGAAATCTCCTGGTACGGCCATAAGCGCGCCAAGAACCGGGTCGCCTACGCCGCCCGCGGGCGTTAGCGCCCAAGTCCGCAGGTCCGCGAGCGCTCTCCCCAAGATGAGGGTTTGAAGGTCTCTTGGCTGCCGTAAAAAAGCACAGCTCGTCCCGGGCGCCGCAGGGAGACCCGGGATCCATGCCTGAACCTCTATCGGCGACGCTCCGGATTGAATCCCGGATCTCCGCTGCGCTCCGTCCGGGATGACCAAGCTGAGGAGCTTGGATCAGCCCCTCAGAACCTGACCTCGAACCTGCCCTTGAGGGCATGGTCCCTGGTGCGCTCGCCGATCGCGGCGGAGTAGGCGATGCCGACGGTCGTCGCCTTGCTGATGCGCCAGTCGAGCCCGGCCTCGGCGACGAGGGCGTTGCGGTCGATCTGGGCGGCATAGACCCGGGCCGGGGTGATGCTGGCGACGAAGGCGGTTCCGGCCTGCGGGGTGAGGTCGCCAAAGCCGTAGCGCCAGCCGACGAGGCCGCGCGCGAACAGCGGCATCGCCCCGAGCTGCGCCTCGGCCCGCAGGCCGAGCGTGGTGAAGCCGAGCGACTGGTCCTGCGAGGCGACCCGCAGCGCCGCCGCCCCGCCCTGCTCGATCGCTGATCCCGAGGAGACCCGCAGCAAGGCGAGCTGGGCGAAGGGCTCGAGCGCAAAGCCCTGGAAGCGGAAGGCGTAGCCGAGCTCGGCGAAGGCCTGCAGCACGTCGGTGTCGCGCTCCGAGCGCAGCGTGTTGCCAAAACCGCGGATCAGGACCTGGC
>NZ_JAWDID010000080.1:0-19618 GCF_032464875.1 Allobosea rubneri | reverse complement strand
CCGAGCCCTTGGTGATCGGGATGTCGTCGCCCGGGAAGTCGTACTTCGACAGAAGCTCGCGGATCTCCATCTCGACCAGCTCGAGCAGCTCGGCGTCGTCGACGAGATCGACCTTGTTCATGAACACCACCAGCGCGGGAACGCCGACCTGGCGCGCCAGCAGGATGTGCTCGCGGGTCTGCGGCATCGGGCCGTCGGCCGCCGAAACCACCAGGATCGCGCCGTCCATCTGCGCCGCGCCGGTGATCATGTTCTTCACATAGTCGGCGTGCCCGGGGCAGTCGACGTGCGCATAGTGGCGCGCAGCCGTCTCGTACTCGACATGCGAGGTCGAGATCGTGATGCCGCGGGCCTTCTCCTCAGGCGCCTTGTCGATCTGGTCGTACGCCGTGAACGACGCGCCGCCCACCTCGGCCAGAACCTTCGTGATCGCTGCCGTCAAAGACGTCTTGCCATGGTCGACGTGACCAATCGTGCCGATGTTGCAGTGCGGCTTCGTGCGGGAGAACTTCTCTTTGGCCATGTCAGCCTCCGTCCGTCAAATCTTGTTCAAGTGTTCGGTTTAAGTCGTTGTCAGTTCAGGCGTACTTGGCCTGGACCTCGGCGGCCACCGCCGAAGGAACCTGCTCATAGTGGTCGAACTGCATGGTGTAGTTGGCACGCCCCTGGCTGAACGAACGCAGCTGGTTGACGTAGCCGAACATGTTCGCCAGCGGCACCATCGCGTTGATGACGACGGCGTTGCCGCGCATGTCCTGGCCCTGGATCTGGCCACGACGCGAGTTCAGGTCGCCGATGACCGAACCGGTGTAGTCTTCCGGGGTCACGACCTCGACCTTCATGATCGGCTCGAGCAGCACCGCGCCAGCCTTCTGCAGGCCTTCGCGGAGACCGGCACGCGAGGCGATTTCGAAGGCCAGAGCCGACGAGTCGACTTCGTGGAAGGCGCCGTCGGTCAGCGTGACCTTGACGTCCACGACCGGGAAGCCGGCGAGCACGCCCGAGCCGATGACCGAGTTGAGGCCCTTCTCGACGCCCGGGATGTACTCCTTCGGAACCGTTCCGCCGACGATCTTCGACTCGAACTCGAAGCCCTTGCCGGTCTCGTTCGGCTCGACCGTGAACTTGACACGGGCGAACTGGCCGGTACCGCCGGTCTGCTTCTTGTGGGTGTAGTCGACGTCGACCTTCTTGGTGATGGTCTCGCGATAGGCAACCTGCGGCGCGCCGATATTGGCGTCGACCTTGTAGGTCCGGCGCAGGATGTCGACCTTGATGTCGAGGTGCAGTTCGCCCATGCCCTTGAGGATGGTCTGGCCGCTCTCCTGGTCGGTCGAGACGCGGAAGGACGGATCCTCGTTCGCGAGCTTCGACAGGGCGAGGCCCAGCTTCTCCTGGTCGGCCTTGGACTTCGGCTCGATCGCGATCGTGATGACCGGCTCGGGGAACTCCATGCGCTCGAGGATCACCGGCTTGATGGGATCGCACAGCGTGTCGCCGGTGCGGACGTCCTTGAGGCCGGCCAGGGCGACGATGTCGCCGGCGAAGGCTTCCTTGATGTCCTCGCGGTTGTTCGCATGCATCAGCAGCATGCGGCCGACACGCTCCTTCTTGTCGCGCGTCGAGTTGATGACGCCCGCACCAGCCTCGACCTTGCCCGAATAGACGCGGCAGAAGGTGATGGTGCCAACGAAGGGGTCGTCCATGATCTTGAAGGCGAGCATGGAGAAGGGATCCTCGTCGGTCGGGCGACGAACGGTCTCTTCCTCGGTCTTGAAGTCGATGCCCTTGATCTCGCCGCGATCAACCGGCGACGGCAGGAAGTCGACGACGGCGTCGAGCAGGGGCTGCACGCCCTTGTTCTTAAAGGCCGAGCCGCACAGCACCGGGTGGAAGGCGCGGCGCTGCACCGCGGTGCGGATCAGCTTGCGCAGGGTGTCGGCGTCGGGCTCGGTGCCCTCGAGATAGGCTTCCATCGCCGCATCGTCCATCTCGACGGCGGCTTCGATCAGCTTGTTGCGGTACTCGGCGGCCTTGTCGGCGAGATCGGCCGGGATGTCGCGCTCGTTATAGGACGCGCCGAGAGCCTCGCCGTCCCAGACGATCGCCTTCATCTTGATCAGGTCGATGACGCCCTGGAAGTCCGACTCGGCCCCGATCGGGATCTGCAGGCAGACCGGCTTGCCGGCGACGCGGTCGATGATGTCCTGGACGCAACGGAAGAAGTCGGCGCCGATCTTGTCCATCTTGTTGACGAACACGACGCGCGGAACGTCGTACTTGTCGGCCTGGCGCCAGACCGTCTCGGTCTGGGGCTCGACGCCCTGGTTGCCGTCGAGCACGCAGACGGCGCCGTCGAGCACGCGCAGCGAACGCTCGACTTCGATGGTGAAGTCGACGTGGCCGGGGGTGTCGATGATGTTCAGGCGGTTGTCGCGCCAGAAGCAGGTCGTCGCGGCGGACGTGATCGTGATGCCGCGCTCCTGCTCCTGGGCCATCCAGTCCATGGTCGCCGAGCCGTCATGCGTCTCGCCGAGCTTATGGTTCTTGCCCGTGTAGAACAGGATGCGCTCGGTCGTCGTCGTCTTGCCCGCATCGATGTGGGCCATGATGCCGAAGTTGCGATAGCGATCGATGGGATGGGAACGGGCCATGGAAGTGCTCTGTCTTTCCGGGGGGTCGCGGACGGATTACCAGCGATAGTGCGAGAAGGCGCGGTTGGCTTCCGCCATCCGGTGCGTGTCTTCGCGCTTCTTCACGGCGTTGCCGCGGTTGTTGGCGGCGTCCATCAGCTCGGCCGAAAGACGCTCGACCATGGTGCGGTCGTTGCGCGCGCGGGCGGCGGCGATCAGCCAGCGGATCGCGAGAGCCTGGCGGCGCTCCGAACGGACTTCGACCGGAACCTGGTAGGTCGCACCGCCGACGCGGCGGGAACGGACCTCGATCGCCGGAGCGACGTTCTCGAGGGCGCTCTTGAAGACGGCGAGCGGATCGCTCTTCAGCTTGCCTTCGATGATGTCGAACGCGCCGTAGACGATGCCTTCGGCGGTCGACTTCTTGCCTTCGTACATGACGGAGTTCATGAACTTCGTCACGATCACGTCGCCGAACTTGGCGTCCGGGATGATCTCGCGTTTTTCGGCGCTATGGCGGCGGGACATCGTCTAGTCTCCGGTCAAATCTCAAAAGCTGCGAACCGGCCGGTCTTTCGGCCAGCCGGTCAGGCAGAAAATCACTTGGGACGCTTGGCGCCGTACTTCGAGCGGCGCTGCTTGCGGTTCTTGACGCCCTGCGTGTCGAGCACGCCGCGCAGGATGTGATAGCGCACGCCGGGAAGGTCCTTGACGCGGCCGCCACGGATCATGACGACCGAGTGCTCCTGGAGGTTGTGCCCCTCACCCGGAATGTAGCCGATGACCTCGAAGCCATTGGTCAGGCGCACCTTGGCGACCTTACGAAGCGCCGAGTTCGGCTTCTTCGGCGTCGTCGTGTAGACGCGCGTGCAAACGCCGCGCTTCTGCGGGCAATTTTCAAGCGCCGGAGCAGAATTGCGCGCCTTGACGGGCGAACGGGGCTTGCGGATCAGCTGGCTGATTGTCGGCATTTAAGGCCTCTCGCTCCCTTGAGCGTTTGGAAAATCTCATGGTCCTTCCGGCACCGGCGTAGCCATGACACAAACGAAGCCGCGCCATCGGCGCCCTTTAAAGAGGCCTCAGGCGCGTTCGCCATGCAGAGGAACACGGGAAACCCGCATTCATGCGTCCTGCCATGTCGTCTATCGACGCTGGAATTCCGACGGAGTTTCGGTCGCGAAATTCGCTCACAACTAATGGTAAGCGACAAACGTGTCCGACAGCCGTCGACAGTGGCGCGCTTATGACTCAGCTGGAGATTCGCGTCAAGTCCGGATTTACGATGCGTTCAGTCTTGTCTCTGAGACAAGCTGCCGCTCCGGCGCATGCCTCCAACCTAGCGCCCCTCGGGAGCGGAAGCCAAGCCTGCCGCCCCCCTGACACGCAGCCTTGCACAGGATCGATTGCCGCGCCCTGGCGCACGCCTCCTCTCCTGCTTCAGGCCGTCCCCTCGCCCGTCGCGCCGATCCGTGCTCCGCGCAGCAGCCCGACCAGCTCGGCCTGCCTGTGCAGTCCCGTCTTCGCCATCACCCGCTTCAATGTGGTGCGGGCGGTTTCCTCGGTCACGCCGAGCGTCGCCGCAGCATCGCGCGGACGGCTGCCGGCGGCGATCAGCGCCGCAAGCCTGGCCTCGGCCGGCGTCAGGTCGAACAGCCCCTGCACGACTGCCGCACTCGGCGCGTCGCCGAGCACCACGGGCGTCACCACCAGGATCGTGCTGGCCCGCGCGAAGACGTCATGTGCCGCACCGCGGACCGGCGAGAGATGGACGATGAGCGGCGGCCGGTCGCCCTCCTGGGCGATCGGGATCGAACGCACCGCGGCGCCCACCCGCATCTGCCCCATGGTCGCCAGCGCGGCCTCCAGCAGCGCGTCGGCTGCGGGATTGGTCAGGGTCAGCCGCGCGAGACGGTCCTGCGCCACATCCGGGATCATGCCAGCCAGCGAAGCGTTGATCGAGAGTGGTCGCCCGCTCCGGTCTAGCACTGCCGCCGGCAGCCCCATCGCCTCGAGTGCCTGCGTCGCACCGCGCGCCCGCTCGAAGTCGAGCCGCGCCGAGAGCAGCATCGCGCGTGCCAGATGCGGTCGCAGGCCATCGAGCTTACGGATCTGGGCCGCATCGACGGGACCCTCCCGCCGCTCCCGCTCGGCATGCAGGATGAAGGCCTCTCCGCTCGGCGAGACGATCGAGGTCGCGACGCCGATGCCGAGCCCGCGTGGCACCAGGAAATCCGCATAAACCGGTTCCAGCGCCATCTCCTCCTCGGTGAAGATGTCGATATCGCGCAGGAAGCCGGCATGGTTGCGGCCGATCAGCCGGGCCGTACGCCCATTGCCGGGGAAGCGCTCGAAATGGATCGTGACGACCTCGTCGAATTCCGGCGAGGACGAGATCCAGCGCGCCTGCCCGCCGGCCACGGTCACCATGACCGCCCCTGCCCCGCGCATCTCGCTCTGGAACCGTCTCAGTATCTCCGGCCACAGCTCAGGAAGGACTGCGGCCTCATAGAGGCTTTCCAGGAAACGCTCATCCATAGCCCCAGCCCATCAAGCAGCGCATCGTCAGCCCCCCGGCACGTTTCGCTGCGTAAGCTTAGGCAGATCGGCCGCCCGAGCGTCAAGACAAAGTAAAACGGCCGCCCGAGGGCGGCCGTTCCACATTGGTATGAGCCTGTTGGCCGCGCTTACTCGGCGGCCGGCAGCACCGCGGCCGCGGCCTTCGCCGCCGCATCGGCCTTCTGCCCGACGATGAGATCGTCGCGGCGCGTCGCCACCTGCTTGATGCGGGCGACCTGAGCACCCGTACCCGCCGGGATCAGCGAGCCGACGATGACGTTCTCCTTCAGGCCCTCGAGCGTGTCGTGCTTGCCGTTGACCGCCGCCTCGGTGAGGACGCGGGTGGTCTCCTGGAAGGACGCCGCCGAGATGAAGGAGCGGGTCTGCAGCGAGGCCTTGGTGATGCCGAGCAGGACCGGAACGCCGGAGGCCGGCTTCTTGCCCTCTTCGCGCATCTTGGCGTTGACCTCTTCCAGCTCGATGCGGTCGATCTGGTCGCCGGTCAGGATGTCGGTGTCGCCGCCATCCGTGATCTCGACCTTCTGAAGCATCTGCCGGACGATCACCTCGATGTGCTTGTCGTTGATGCCGACGCCCTGGAGGCGATAGACCTCCTGGATTTCGTTCACCAGATAAGCCGCCAGCTCCTCGACGCCCTTGATCGCCAGGATGTCGTGCGGGGCCGGGTTGCCGTCGAGGATGTAGTCGCCCATCTCGACGACGTCGCCGTCCTGGAGATGGATGTGCTTGCCCTTCGGGATCAGGTACTCGAGCCCTTCGGAGCCGTCATGCGGCGTCAGCGTGACGCGACGCTTGTTCTTGTAGTCCTTGCCGAAGCCGATGACGCCGGCCTTCTCGGCGATGATTGCCGCGTCCTTCGGACGGCGCGCCTCGAACAGCTCCGCCACCCGCGGCAGACCGCCGGTGATGTCGCGGGTCTTGGCCGAGTCGGTCGAGACACGGGCGAGCACGTCGCCGGCCTTGATCGAGGAGCCCGGCTCCACCGAGATGATGCCGTCGACAGGCAGGATGTAGCGGGCATCGCCACCGCGGGCGAGCTTCGCGATCTTGCCGTCGGGGCCCTGCACGGTAAGCGCCGGCTTGAGGTCCGAGGTACGCGCCGAGCCGCGCCAGTCGATGACGACGCGCTTGGAGATGCCCGTCGCCTCGTCGGTCGTCTCGGTGATCGACATGCCGTCCACGAGGTCCTCGTAGCCGACATTGCCGTCCACTTCCGCCAGGATCGGGCGGGAATAGGGGTCCCACTCGATCAGGCGCTGGCCGCGCTTGACCTTGTCGCCCTCGTCGACCCGCAGCTTCGAGCCGAACTGGACGCGGTGCACCGCGCGCTCGGCGCCATCCGGACCGACGATCACGATGGCGATGTTGCGCGCCATGGCGATCAGGTCACCGTCGGAGTTCCGCGCAACGTTGCGGTTGCGCATCTTCACGACGCCTTCGAAGTTGGACTCCACGAAGGACTGGTCCGCGATCGTGGCGGCGCCGCCGATGTGGAAGGTACGCATGGTGAGCTGCGTGCCCGGCTCGCCGATCGACTGCGCCGCGATGACACCGACGGCCTCGCCCATGTTGACGGGCGTGCCGCGGGCGAGATCGCGCCCGTAGCAGGTCGCGCAGACGCCGTTCTTGGTCTCGCAGGTCAGCACCGAGCGGATCTTCACCTCCTGGACACCGGCGGCGTTGATCTTCTCGATATGGCTTTCCTCGATCATCGTGCCCTTCGGCACGAGGACATTGCCGTCGATATCCGTGACGTCCTCCGCCGCCGAGCGGCCGAGGATGCGGATGCCGAGCGAAGCCACGACCTGGCCGGCATCGATGATGGCGCGCATCTTGATGCCGTTGTCGGAGCCGCAATCGACCTCGGAGATGATCGCGTCCTGCGCCACGTCGACGAGACGACGGGTCAGGTAACCCGAGTTCGCCGTCTTCAGCGCGGTGTCGGCGAGGCCCTTACGGGCGCCGTGGGTCGAGTTGAAGTACTCGAGAACGTCGAGGCCTTCCTTGAAGTTCGAGATGATCGGCGACTCGATGATCTCGCCCGACGGCTTGGCCATCAGGCCGCGCATGGCGGCGAGCTGGCGCATCTGCGCCGGCGAACCACGGGCGCCCGAGTGCGACATCATGTAGATCGAGTTTATCGGCTTATCGCGGCCGTTCTCGTCCTTCTTCACGGTCGAGATGCGGGCCATCATCTCCTGGGCGAGCTTGTCGGAGCACTTCGCCCAGGCGTCGACGACCTTGTTGTACTTCTCGCCCTGGGTGATCAGGCCGTCCTGGTACTGCTGCTCGTAATCCTTGGCGAGGACGCGGGTCGTATCGACGATCTCCCACTTGTTCTCGGGGATCACCATGTCGTCCTTGCCGAACGAGATGCCGGCCTTGAACGCGTGCTTGAAGCCGAGGCCCATGACGCGATCGCAGAAGATCACCGATTCCTTCTGACCGCAGCCGCGATAGACGGCGTCGATCATGTTGGAGATCTCCTTCTTCGTCATCAGCTTGTTGACGACGTCGAAGGTCATGGCCGGATGCTCCGGCAGCGCGGTCGAGAGGATCACGCGGCCAGGGGTCGTGTCGTAGATCTTCGTATACGGCTGGCCATCGGCACCGACGCCGGTCCAGCGGTATTTGATCTTCGAATGCAGCGTCACGACCTTCTCGTGCAGCGCGTATTCGAGCTCGCCGAAGTCACCGAAGACCTTGCCCTGACCCGGCTCGCCATCGGAGATGATCGAGAGGTAGTAGAGGCCGAGCACGATGTCCTGCGACGGCACGATGATCGGCAGGCCGTTCGCCGGGTGCAGGATGTTGTTGGTCGACATCATCAGCACGCGCGCTTCCAGCTGCGCTTCCAGCGACAGCGGGACGTGCACGGCCATCTGGTCGCCGTCGAAGTCGGCGTTGAACGCGGCGCAGACCAGCGGGTGCAGCTGGATCGCCTTGCCCTCGATCAGCACCGGCTCGAAGGCCTGGATGCCGAGGCGGTGCAGCGTCGGCGCGCGGTTCAGCAGCACCGGATGCTCGCGGATGACCTCGTCCAGGATGTCCCAGACCTCGGGCTTCTCCTTCTCGACCAGCTTCTTGGCCTGCTTGACCGTGGTCGAGTAGCCCTTGGCGTCGAGGCGCGCATAGATGAACGGCTTGAACAGCTCGAGCGCCATCTTCTTCGGCAGGCCGCACTGGTGCAGCTTCATCTCCGGGCCGACGACGATGACCGAACGGCCGGAGTAGTCGACGCGCTTGCCGAGCAGGTTCTGGCGGAAGCGGCCCTGCTTGCCCTTCAGCATGTCGGCGAGCGACTTCAGCGGGCGCTTGTTGGCGCCGGTGATGACGCGGCCGCGGCGGCCGTTGTCGAACAGGGCGTCGACCGACTCCTGCAGCATCCGCTTCTCGTTGCGGATGATGATGTCAGGCGCGCGCAGCTCGATCAGCCGCTTCAGGCGGTTGTTGCGGTTGATGACGCGGCGATAGAGGTCGTTCAGGTCGGAGGTCGCGAAGCGGCCGCCATCGAGCGGAACCAGCGGACGCAGATCCGGCGGGATGA
Source organism: Allobosea rubneri (assembly GCF_032464875.1). Taxonomy (NCBI): domain Bacteria; kingdom Pseudomonadati; phylum Pseudomonadota; class Alphaproteobacteria; order Hyphomicrobiales; family Alloboseaceae; genus Allobosea; species Allobosea rubneri. The sequence goes on along the minus strand of NZ_JAWDID010000080.1, from coordinate 10,861 downwards.
CCGGGATCATGGTCATCACCATCCATTCCGGCTTGTTGCCCGAAAGCTGGAAGGCCTCGATGATCTTGAGGCGCTTCATCAGCTTCTTCGGCTTCAGCTCCGAAGTGGTGGTCGCGATCTCATGCTTCAGGTCGGCGTTGATCTGGTCGAGATCGAGCGCGCGCAGCATCTCGCGGATGGCTTCCGCGCCGATCATCGCGGTGAAGGTGTCCGCGCCGTACTCTTCCTGGCAGCGGACATACTCTTCCTCGGAGAGCAGCTGCCGGTCCTTGAGCGGGGTCAGGCCCGGCTCCAGCACCACATACGACTCGAAGTAGAGGATGCGCTCGAGGTCCTTGAGCGGCATGTCCATCAGCAGGCCGATGCGCGAGGGCAGCGACTTCAGGAACCAGATATGGGCGACCGGAGCGGCGAGCTCGATATGGCCCATGCGCTCGCGCCGGACCCGCGCCAGCGTCACCTCGACGCCGCACTTCTCGCAGATCACGCCCTTGAACTTCATGCGCTTGTACTTGCCGCACAGGCACTCGTAGTCCTTGATCGGCCCGAAGATGCGGGCGCAGAACAGCCCGTCCCGCTCCGGCTTGAAGGTGCGGTAGTTGATCGTCTCGGGCTTCTTGATTTCGCCGAACGACCAGGACGCGATCTTCTCCGGGCTGGCGATCGAGATCTTGATCGCGTCGAAAGCCTGCTGCACCGGCTGCTGGCCGAAAAGGTTCATGACCTCTTGCTTCATCGCCTGTCTCCTGAAGCCGGTGGGGTTTTAGAAAACCGCCCTGCCCGGCTTTTTGATCCATCGGCCGGCGGCGTGAGTGCCGCCGGCATGAGTAACGAACGCTGCCGTGCCCCTGAGGGCGCGGCGCTTACTCGGCCGCCTCGGCCGGGGGCAGCTCGCCCGGCTTCAGCTTGTTGCTGATCAGCTCGACATTGAGGCCAAGCGACCGCATTTCCTTGACGAGCACGTTGAAGCTCTCCGGAATGCCGGCCTCGAAATTGTCCTCGCCGCGCACGATCGACTCGTAGGCCTTGGTACGGCCCGCCACGTCGTCCGACTTCACCGTCAGCATTTCCTGCAGCGTGTAGGCGGCGCCGTAGGCTTCGAGCGCCCAGACCTCCATCTCGCCGAAGCGCTGGCCGCCGAACTGCGCCTTGCCGCCCAGCGGCTGCTGGGTGACGAGCGAGTACGGACCGATCGAACGGGCGTGGATCTTGTCGTCGACCAGATGGTGCAGCTTCAGCATGTAGATGTAGCCCATCGTCACCTTGCGGTCGAAGGGCTCGCCAGTCCTGCCGTCATACAGCGTGGACTGCCCGGAGCTGTGCAGGCCGGCCTGCTCCAGGAGCCGCTCGATATCGGCCTCCTTGGCGCCGTTGAAGACCGGAGTCGCCATAGGCACGCCGCGGCGCAGGTTCTGGCCCATCTCGATGAGCTCGTTCTCGTCCATCGAGGCGATGATCTCGTTGTCCTCGTAGACGGCGTCGAACGAGGCCCGCAGAGCCTTGGCGTCGTGCGCCTTCTTGTAGGCGTCGATCGCCTTGCCGATCTGCTTGCCGAGGCCGGCGGCGGCCCAGCCCAGATGGGTCTCCAGGATCTGGCCGACGTTCATGCGCGAAGGCACGCCCAGCGGGTTCAGCACGATGTCGGCATGGGTGCCGTCCTCGAGGAACGGCATGTCCTCCGCCGGCACGATGCGCGAGACCACGCCCTTGTTGCCGTGACGGCCGGCCATCTTGTCGCCCGGCTGGATCTTGCGCTTCACCGCGACGAAGACCTTGACCATCTTCATCACGCCCGGAGGCAGCTCGTCGCCGCGCTGCAGCTTCTCGACCTTGTCGAGGAAGCGCTGCTCGAGGCGCTTCTTCGACTCGTCGTACTGCTTCCGCATCGCCTCGATTTCGGTCATCAGGGCGTCGTCCGCCGTGGCGAACAGCCACCACTGCGAACGCGGGAACTCGCTCATCGCCTCGCGGGTGATGACCGTGTCCTTCTTGAAGCCCTTCGGACCGGCGAGGCCGGTCTTGCCGGTCAGGATCTCGGCCAGACGCGCGAAGGTGTTGCGGTCGAGGATCGCCTGCTCGTCGTCGCGGTCCTTGGCGAGACGCTCGATCTCCTCGCGCTCGATCGCCTGGGCGCGCTCGTCCTTGTCGACGCCATGGCGGTTGAACACGCGGACCTCGACGATCGTGCCCTGCACGCCCGGCGGGACGCGCAGCGAGGTGTCGCGGACGTCCGAAGCCTTCTCGCCGAAGATGGCGCGCAGCAGCTTCTCTTCCGGCGTCATCGGGCTTTCGCCCTTCGGCGTGATCTTGCCGACGAGGATGTCGCCGGCCGCCACTTCGGCGCCGATATAGACGATGCCGGCTTCGTCGAGGTTCTTCAGCGCCTCTTCCGAGACGTTCGGAATGTCGCGCGTGATTTCCTCAGGGCCCAGCTTGGTGTCGCGGGCCATGACCTCGAATTCCTCGATATGGATCGAGGTGAAGATGTCTTCTGAGACGATCTTCTCCGAGAGCAGGATCGAGTCTTCGAAGTTGTAGCCGTTCCAGGGCATGAACGCGACGAGCACGTTCCGGCCGAGCGCGAGCTCGCCGAACTCGGTCGACGGGCCGTCCGCGACGATGTCGCCCTTCTTGACGATGTCGCCGACGCGGACCAGCGGGCGCTGCGTGATGCAGGTCGACTGGTTCGAGCGCTGGAACTTCTGCAGGCGGTAGATGTCGACGCCCGGCTTGGTCGGGTCCATCTCGTCGGAAGCGCGGATGACGATACGGGTCGCGTCGACCTGGTCGACGATGCCGGCGCGGCGGGCCGCGATGGCGGCGCCGGAGTCGCGGGCAACCGCGGCCTCCATGCCGGTGCCGACGAACGGCGCGTCGGCGCGGACCAGCGGCACCGCCTGGCGCTGCATGTTCGAGCCCATCAGCGCGCGGTTCGCGTCGTCGTTCTCGAGGAACGGGATCAGCGCGGCGGCGACCGAGACGACCTGCTTCGGCGAGACGTCCATGAAGTCGACCTTGTCGACCGGCGTGACGATCACTTCGCCGGCGCGGCGGCAGACGATCAGGTCATCGGTCAGACGGCCTTCCTTGTCGACGACCGCGTTCGCCTGGGCGACGTTGTACTTCGCCTCCTCCATGGCCGAGAGATAGATGATCTCGTCGGTCTGCCTGCCGTCGCGGATGCGCCGGTACGGGCTCTCGATGAAGCCGTACTTGTTGACGCGGGCGAAGGTCGCGAGCGAGTTGATCAGGCCGATGTTCGGGCCTTCCGGCGTCTCGATCGGGCAGATGCGGCCGTAGTGCGTGGTGTGCACGTCGCGCACCTCGAAGCCGGCGCGCTCGCGGGTCAGACCACCCGGGCCAAGCGCCGAAAGACGACGCTTGTGAGTGACTTCCGAGAGCGGGTTCGTCTGGTCCATGAACTGCGAGAGCTGCGACGAGCCGAAGAACTCGCGCACCGCGGCGGCCGCGGGCTTCGCGTTGATCAGGTCCTGCGGCATCACCGTGTCGATGTCGACCGAGGACATGCGCTCCTTGATGGCGCGCTCCATGCGGAGCAGGCCCAGGCGATACTGGTTCTCCATGAGCTCGCCGACCGAGCGCACGCGGCGGTTGCCGAGATGGTCGATGTCGTCGATCTCGCCCTTGCCGTCGCGCAGGTCGACCAGCGCCTTGACGACCGCGAAGATGTCCTCCTTGCGCAGGATGCGCACGGTGTCCTCGGCGTCGAGGTCAAGGCGCATGTTCATCTTGACGCGGCCGACGGCCGAGAGGTCGTAGCGCTCGGCGTCGAAGAACAGCGACTGGAACATGTTCTCGGCGGTCTCGAGCGTCGGCGGCTCGCCCGGGCGCATCACCCGGTAGATGTCGAACAGCGCCTCTTCACGACGCGAGTTCTTGTCGACCTTGAGGGTGTTGCGGATGTAGGGGCCGACCGTGATGTGGTCGATGTCGAGCACCGGCAGGTCCTCGAAGCCCGCATCGAGCAGGGCCTTGAGGCTCTTCTCGTCGATCTCGTCGCCGGCCTCGGCGAAGACCTCGCCGGTCTGCGGGTTGACGAGGTCCTCGGCGATGTACTGGCCGTAGAGATCGTCGTCGCTCGCGCGCAGGAACTTCAGGCCCTTCTCGGCGAGCTGGCGCGCGGTGCGGGCGACCAGCTTCTTGCCGGCCTCGACCACGACCTCGCCGGTGTCGGCGTCGATCAGGTCGACGCTCGCCTTGAAGCCCTTCATGCGCTCGGCATCGTAGGGCACGCGCCAGCCGTCGCCGTCGCGGGTGTAGCTGATGTGGTTGTAGAAGCGGTTGAGGATCTCCTCACCGTCCATGCCGAGCGCGAACAGCAGCGAGGTCACCGGGATCTTACGCTTGCGGTCGATGCGCGCGTAGACGATGTCCTTGGCGTCGAACTCGATGTCGAGCCAGGAGCCGCGATAGGGGATGATGCGGGCGGCGAAGAGCAGCTTGCCCGAGGAATGGGTCTTGCCCTTGTCGTGGTCGAAGAACACGCCCGGCGAACGGTGCATCTGCGAGACGATGACGCGCTCGGTGCCGTTGACGATGAAGGTGCCGTTGTCCGTCATGAGCGGCATCTCGCCCATGTAGACATCCTGCTCCTTGATGTCCTTGACCGACTTGGCCTGGGTGTCCGGGTCGATATCGAACACGATCAGGCGGAGCGTCACCTTGAGCGGCGCCGAGAAGGTCATGCCGCGCTGGCGACACTCGTCGACGTCGTATTTCGGCGGCTCGAAGGTGTACTTCACGAATTCGAGCAGCGAGGCGCCCGAGAAATCGCCGATCGGGAAGACGGACTTGAAGACCGACTGCAGGCCCTCATCCCCGCGGCCGCCTTTCGGCTCGTCGATCATCAGGAACTGGTCGTAGGACGCCTTCTGAACCTCGATGAGGTTCGGCATCTCGGCGACTTCCTTGAGCTTTCCGAAGAACTTGCGGACGCGCCTGCGGCCCTGGAGAGAATTGACCATGGTGTTCCTCGCAATCTCGGACGGCTCACCCGGCGGTCCGGGTCTCGAAGGCGGTCAGGCCGCCGGGTGAGCCGTTCGGCGCTCAACGGCGCCGACTTGAACTGGGTAGGCCGTCGCGCCGTCGCGCTGGGCCCTTTTTCACGCGCCGTCCCGGAAGCCGGAAACGACGCAACAGCCCCGGAGGCGGCGAACCACCCCGGGACTGTCTTAGTCGACTAGTTTCGGACCGGCATCAGCCGGCCCTGCTCACTTGAGCTCGACCTTGGCGCCGACGGCCTCGAGCTGCTTCTTGAGCTTCTCGGCCTCGTCCTTGGCAACGCCTTCCTTGAGCGGCTTCGGAGCGGCTTCGACCAGATCCTTGGCTTCCTTGAGGCCCAGGCCGGTGATGGCGCGGACTTCCTTGATCACCTCGATCTTCTTGTCGCCGGCCGCGGCCAGGACAACGGTGAACTCGGTCTGCTCTTCAGCAGCGGCGGCAGCGCCACCACCAGCAGCCGGGCCAGCCGCGACGGCGACGGCGGCGGCGGCGGAGACGCCCCACTTCTCTTCGAGCATCTTGGCGAGGTCAGCAGCCTCGAGAACGGTGAGCGACGAGAGTTCGTCGACGAGCTTGGCGAGATCGGCCATAGTTTAGCTTCCTGATGTAAGAGGTTCGAACGATAAGGGTTTGACGGCTGCTCAGGCAGCGTTCTTGTCGGCGTAGGCCTTGACCACGCGCGCCAGCTTCCCGGCAGGCGCGTTCGTGAGCTGCGCAAGCTTGGTCGCCGGGGCCTGGATGAGGCCGACGATCTTGGCACGCAGTTCATCGAGCGAAGGCATCGTGGCCAGGGCCTTGACACCATCGGGGTTCAGGGCGGTCGTGCCCATCGCGCCACCCAGGATCACGAGCTTGTCGTGGTCCTTGGCGAAAGCGACGGCGACCTTCGGCGCCGCGACCGGATCGCTGGAATAAGCGATCAGGGTAGGTCCCTTCAGCAGCGAGCTGATGGACGCGACGTCGGTGCCTTCAAGAGCGATCTTGGCCAGCCGGTTCTTTGCGACCTTCACGGTGGCGCCATTGGCCTTCATCTCGCGACGAAGCTTCTGGAACTGGGCCACCGTCAAACCCGCATAGTGGGCCACGACGACGACCGACGTGTTCGCGAACACGCCGTTCAGCGACGCGACGGCATCAGATTTTGCCGCTCTATCCACTGGGCTCTCTCCGGTAGGCGACAGGCTTTCACACCCGCCGCCAGTTGCACGTGCCGCTCTTCGAAAGTGGTCGGTTGACACCGACCCCTCGCTGGAGCGACGCTCAGTGCCCTGTCCCCTGCCATGGCCGAAGCCGTGATCGGGCGAGATGGTTCGAACCTCGTTCGGCGCCCTTCGGCACCGGCAGAGTTCTTGCACCGTCTATGCAGGCCTCTTGGCGAAATTATGCCCACGGACGAACCGGGAGCACCTGCAGTCTCAGACAGGACTGGACGCCAGGCTCTGGGAAATCGCTTTCCCGCTCCCGGCATCCATTCTTCGGCGGCGAACCACCGAAAAACGCGAAACGGACCTCCTCGTGACAAGCACGCGGAAGCCCCGACACTTATGGAAACACGAGGAGGCTCATAGCGGCTCCCCCGGCTTCTGCCAAGTGGTAATCCTCGCGGCATTCCGCAAGGCGGGGCAGCGGCCGCATGAGGCGGCCGCGCAAGCAGGATGCGAAAAGCCGGAACCGACCCTCCGCGCCCTGCCCCAGAACGGCCTCAGCCGCCCATCACCGTGTTCGGCTCGATCTTGACGCCCGGACCCATGGTCGAGGAAATCGCGACGCGCTGGATATAGGTGCCCTTGGCGCCAGCCGGCTTGGCCTTCGAGACCGAGTCGACGAACGCCTTGATGTTCTCCGAGAGCTTCTCGGCGTCGAACGAGACCTTGCCGACGGCGGCATGCACGATGCCGGCCTTCTCGACGCGGAACTCGACCGAACCGCCCTTCGAGGCGGCGACGGCGTTGGTCAGGTCCATGGTAACCGTGCCGACGCGCGGGTTCGGCATCAGGCCGCGCGGGCCGAGCACCTTACCGAGGCGGCCGACGAGGCCCATCATGTCCGGGGTCGCGATGCAGCGGTCGAAATTGATTTCGCCCTTCTGCACGCTCTCGACCAGATCCTCGGCGCCGACGATGTCGGCACCGGCCTTCTTGGCCTCCTCGGCCTTGGCGCCGCGGGCGAAGACGGCGACGCGCAGGACGCGGCCCGAGCCGTTCGGCAGGTTGCAGACGCCGCGGACCATCTGGTCGGCGTGACGCGGGTCGACACCGAGGTTCATCGCGACCTCGACGGTCTCGTCGAACTTGGCGCTGGCGCGATCCTTGATCATCGCGACGGCTTCGGCGAGCGGGTAGAGCTTGGTACGGTCGATGCCCTCACGGGACTTGACGACGCGCTTTCCAACATGAGCCATGTTCAGTTCCCCCTCAGCCCACGACTTCCAGGCCCATGGACCGGGCAGAGCCGCGGATCATGGTCATGGCGGCATCGACGTCGCTGCAGTTGAGATCGGCCATCTTCTTCTCGGCGATCTCCTTGACCTGCGCGGCGGTGACCTTGCCGGCGGCGCCACCCTTGCCCGGGGTCTTCGAACCCGAGGTCAGGCCGGCGGCCTTCTTCAGGAAGTAGGACACCGGCGGCTGCTTCATCTCGAAGGTGAAGGAGCGGTCCTGATACGCGGTGATGATCACCGGGATCGGCATGCCCTTTTCCATCTGCGCGGTCTTCGCGTTGAAGGCCTTGCAGAATTCCATGATGTTGAGGCCGCGCTGACCGAGCGCAGGACCGATCGGCGGCGACGGATTGGCCGCGCCCGCCGGAACCTGAAGCTTCACGTAACCCGTGATCTTCTTTGCCATGATGGCTGCTCCTGCCGTCCGCCCCGGCGCCTACCGGAACGACGACGCCCCGCCCGGGAACCGATATCGTTCCGGATCGGGGTGGTTGCAGAGCGTGGTGCGGCAGGAAGTCCCGGTTGGCAGCCGGCCTTACCTTCCACGCATGTGAGGCGCGCCCTATGGCACAGGCCGATCGGAAAGGAAAGCCCTTCAGACGGAACTGCCGGCCGCAAGCCTCACGGCAAGCAAAAACCCGCGCCGGATGCCGGCGCGGGTCTAGCAAAACCGGATTTGAGAGGCCCAGGAGCCTCCGACACGATTGCGTGACCGGACCGCCCGAATCGCCTCAGAGCTTCTCGACCTGGCCGTATTCGAGCTCGACCGGCGTGGCGCGACCGAAGATCGAGACCGCGACCTTCAGGCGGGCGCGACCGTGGTCGACATCCTCGACGACGCCGTTGAACGAGGCGAAGGGGCCGTCGGCGACCTTGACCTGCTCGCCGATCTCGAAGACCACCGTCGGCTTCGGACGCTCGATGCCCTCGGCGACCTGGCCCTTGATCCGCATCGCCTCATGCTCGGGGATCGGCATCGGCTTGGCCTTGTCGGCGCCGAGGAAGCCGGTGACCTTCGGCGTGTTCTTGATGAGGTGATAGACCTCGTCGGTCATCTCGCACTTCACCAGCACATAGCCGGGGAAGAACTTGCGCTCGGCGTCGACCTTGCGGCCGCGGCGGACCTCGACGACCTTCTCGGTCGGGACCAGCACTTCCTCGAACTTGTCGGCGAGATTGCGCTGCGCCGCCTGATCCTTGATCGACTGGGCGACCTTGTTCTCGAAGTTCGAATAGGCGTGGACGATGTACCAGCGAGTGTTCACGTTCGTAGGTTCCGTTCAGCGCGCGCCGAGGATGAGGCCGAGACCCCAGCGGATCATCGTATCGGCGAAGAGGAAAAACAGGCTGAAGACCAGCACCATGACCAGCACCATCCCGGTGGTGATCAGCGTCTCGCGGCGCGAGGGCCAGGTCACCTTGGAGGCTTCGCTGCGCACCTGCTGCAGGAAGCTGAACGGGTTCGTCTTCGCCATCGGGCCGTCACCTTAAGGTTCCGGAGCGCCGCCGCGCAGAAGTGCGCGAGCGACGATTCGGTACGTCCTGAAAGATTCGCGGCGCGGGGCTCAGGGAGCCGCGCGCCGTCGTGAGCCGCTTCTTACAACGCTATGGCGCGCTAGCCAAGCGCTTTCGCGGCAGCGTCCGGAAGCCGGGGCAGGAGCGGGTTCGAAACAGTCACGCCGCGGCGCGCCATTGCTCGCCGGGAGAGCGGCGAGACCGACGCCTAGACGATGCAGAGCCAGGTCAGGATGCCCATGGCGGACAGGGCGAAGAGCGAAAGGCTGGCGATGGCGTCTGGCGGCAGATGATGCATGGCTCGGATCCGGGAATTGCCCGTCCCGGTAGCCCTCGCCCATGACAGTCGCGCGACGCCGCAGCGCCACGACGAAAAAGGGCGGCTCCACCGCAGTGGAACCGCCCTTTCCGATCGCTCATCGCGATGAAGTCCTGGCAGGGGCGGCAGGGCTCGAACCTGCGACACCCGGTTTTGGAGACCGGTACTCTACCAACTGAGCTACACCCCTGTAGTCGCGGGTTGCTTAGCCCGAACGGCGCCGGCATTTCAAGTCGAAAACACACGGCGCCGTGGAAAGTTCACAACCCCGCTCAGGCGGCATAGGGACCGAGCTGTTCGGCATAGCGCTTGACCAGCTCCAGCCCGAAGGCGCTCGGCCGCTGCGCCGGGCTGCGATCATGGATTTCGATGCCTGCGCGGGCCCCGAAAATGCGCTTTCCGTAGCAGAGCAGGCTCTCGATCGACTGCATGATGAAGACGATCGCGGGCAGCACCTCGCGATAGGCCTCCTCCGCCCCCTCGGCATCGCCGGCGAGGAAACGGTTATAGGCGCGCAGCGCGTAGTCGATCGTATCGGGCGCCAGGAGCAGGCCGACGCAGCCGGCGCGCAGATTATCGGCGAGCTCCAGCCCGCCGCGGCCGTTCATCACCGGCAGGCGCCCCTCGATGACCGAGATCAGCTGCTGGATGTCGGTGGCCGGCCCCTCGCCCTTGATCAGGCAGATGTTGGGGTGCTGGCGCACCAGCTCACGGATATCCTCCGAGGAGAGGCCGCGGCCCATATAGGCCGGCGCATTCTGGATCGCGACCGGCAGCGAGGTCGCCTCGGCGATTCGCCCGAAAAAGCGGATGTATTCGGCCGCGCCGAAGGAGCCGACCATCGGCGGCTGCAGAATCACCCAGTCGGCCTTGGCCGCTTCGGCGGCCCTGACCTGCTCGACCTGCTCGGCGACCGAGCCGCCGAACATGGTGAAGGCGAGCGGCACCTTGCCGGCAACGTCCTCCGCCACCCAGTCGATCACCGTCCGGCGCTCCGCCAGGCTGAGCTTGGAGACCTCGGTGGCGAGCCCGAGCGCCGCCATGCCGTGGACCCCGAGGCCGAGGCAGATTTCGGTCTGCCGCTTCATCGCCGCCCGGTCGAGCCGCTCCTGCGCGTCGAAGAGCGCGAAGGCGATAGCATGAATGCCGGTGAAGGGCGGCTTGAAGGCCATCTCGAATTCCTCCGTGAGATTCGTGCGGGTTGTCCCGCCGGTTCCGCCCCATTGAGCACAGGGCGCGCCGCACGTGCAGCGGCGTTTGCGACGGTCCCCTGTCCGGGCGGCGCATGCATAAAGGAAAAGGGCGGTGTCGCCACCGCCCTTCCCGGATTCCGTCCCGGCCGTAAAGGCCGGGAGATGCCTCTTCGCTTACGCGAAGATCGAAGCGACGACGCCGCAGAGTTTGCGGTTCCCGCGAACGTCCTTGTTGCTTCGATCAGGCGAGGATCGAAGCGACGACGCCGGCGCCGACGGTGCGGCCGCCTTCGCGGATGGCGAAGCGCAGCTTCTCTTCCATCGCGATCGGCACGATCAGGTGCACTTCCATCGAGATGTTGTCGCCCGGCA
>NZ_JAWDID010000079.1:0-20348 GCF_032464875.1 Allobosea rubneri | reverse complement strand
TCTCGAACTGACGCGCACTCTGTCCGGCGAGGCGCTCGGCGAGAAGCCGGCTGCCACCTGGCGTCTGCGTCCGGTCGATCGTGGCAAGCAGGCTGCCGGCGCGCTCGCCGGACAGAGTGCGCGTCAGTTCGAGATTGGCCCTGGTCGCCGCGTCGATCAGCATGGCCGCGCTCTCGCCGCCGCGGCGGCGGCGATCTCGGCGCGGCTGAAGGCGCCGAAGGCATCGAGCGTCGCGACGCCGAAGAACTCCTTGAGCCGCCTTTCGCCGGAAGCCGGATCGAGCCCCTCGCGGGCCAGCGGCGTCACCGCCGCAGGCGTATCGCGCCAGACCTCCTTGAGTTCCGGATCCTCATGGATCGCGTCCGGGCAGACGATCTCACGCGGCTCCAGCCGCGCCAGCTCGACCGAGAGCCCACGCGCATCGGTTTCCAGCACGCTGAAACGGCCGGTCGAGATGTCGACGGCGGCGATGCCATAGGCATAGCTGACATCGCTGAGCCGGCGCCGCGCCACGGCGACGAGCAGGCTGGCGCGGCCGGGCTCGAGCAGGCGCTCCTCGGTGATGGTGCCGGGCGTGACGAGGCGGACGACATCGCGCTTCACCACCGATTTGGCGCCGCGCTTCTTGGCCTCGGCCGGATCCTCGGTCTGCTCGCAGACCGCGACGCGGTGGCCGGCGGCGATCAGGCGCTGGAGATAGTCGTCGGCCCGGTCGACCGGGACGCCGCACATCGCGATGTCCTCGCCGAGATGCTTGCCGCGCTTGGTCAGGACGATGCCGAGGGTGCGCGAGGCGATCTCGGCGTCCTCGAAGAACAATTCGTAAAAGTCGCCCATCCGGTAGAACAGCAGGCTGTCCGGATTGGCGGTCTTGATCTCGACGTACTGCGCCATCATCGGCGTGACGCGACCGGGATCGGCGCTCGCGCCGGCGGCGGCAGGGGGGCTCTTGGTGTCGCGGGGAGAGGTGCTGTGCATCGCGCCGGCACGCTATCAAATCACGCCGCCAAGGCCATCCGTTAGGGAGACTTTCAACAATTGAAAGCAGGCTGACCGGGCCATTTTCGGCCAAAGGCCCCCATGTCGCTCCTGATCAACCTCGTCGAGAGCCTTTCCTTCCTGCTGCTCGCCGCACTGGTGGTGACGGTCGTCGCGCCCTGGCTCGACCAGCGACCGATCCTGCGCCAGGTCACGATCGGCGCCCTGTTCGCGGCCGCCGCGCTGTGCAGCATGGCCTTCCCGTTCGTGGTGGAAGCCGGCGTCGTCGTCGATTCCCGCAACACGCTCGCGATCCTCGCCGGGCCGATCGGCGGGCCGATTTCTGCCGTGCTGACAGCCCTGCCACTCGCGGCACTGCGCTACAGCCAGGGCGGCGCCGGCATGGCGACCGGCCTTGCCGGAATCTTCCTCAACGCCCTCGCCGGCGTCGCCTATGCGGCATGGCTTTACCGGCAGCGCCGCTCCTTCGGGCTAGGCGACTTCGTGGTGCTGAGCGGGATCGGAGCGCTATGCCTTCTGCTCTCGGTGCTGTTCATGCCGGACCCGGCGATCGCCGAGCGCTTCCTGCGCAAGGCCGTCCCGATGATCATCCTGGTCAACACGATCGGCACGATCCTGGTCGGGCTCGTCGTGCACAATGACCGCGAGCGCCGCGAGAACGCCTACCGGCTGCGCTCCCTGATCCAGCGGGCGCCCGGCACGCTCTACCAGCGCATCGTCCACCCCGATGGCTCGCTGAGCTATCATTTCGCCTCCTTCGCCATCGACCGGCTGCTCGGGATCACCAAGGAGGAGGTCGAGCGCGATCCGGAAACCTGGCTCGGCAAGATGCTTCCCGAGGACCGGGCGCGCTTCGAGACGGCGCGCATGAACCCGGAAAGCTATGGCGATCTATGGCGGTTCGAGGCGCGCTATGCCGGCGTCGACGGCGCGATCATCTGGCTGCGCAGCGAGGCCTCCTGCCGCCGCCTTCCCGACGGCACGGTGATCTGGGACGGCATCCTGCTCGACATCACCCCCGAGAAGACACTCGAGACCCGGCGCGACGAGGTCGAGAATCTCCGCCGCTCGGCGCTCGAGGAACTCGCGGCCAATCTCGAAGTCACCGTCGGCAAGGCCCTGCGCCAGGTCGGCGAATCGGCCCGCGACATGCACGAGGCGGCAAGGCAGATGGCGGCGAATGCCGACCATACCACCCAGCGGGCGGTCGACGTCACCCAGCAGGCGCAGCTCGCCTCGCACCGCGTCGGCAGCGTCGCGCTGGCGGCGGAAGAGATCGACGCCTCGATCCGCGAGCTAACCCGGCAGACCGGGCTGGCGGCCGAGACGGCGCAGGAGGCGGCGAGCCATGTCCGCTCGACCCGGCGCGACGTCAACGGCCTCGCGCTCGCCGCCGACCAGGTCGGCGCCGTGCTCGACTTCATCGAGGACATCGCGGCGCGCACCAACCTGCTGGCGCTGAACGCCACCATCGAGGCGGCGCGGGCCGGCACCGCCGGGCGCGGCTTCGCCGTGGTCGCCGGCGAGGTCAAGAACCTCGCCGAACAGACCCAGAAGGCGACCCGCGACATCGCGGCGACGCTGCAGGAGATCCGTGCCGCCGCGGCGACGGCAGCCGAGGCCGTCGGGCAGATCGAAGCGACGATGGGCACGATCGAAACCACCTCGGGGGCGATCGCACGGGTCGTCAACACGCAAGGCACGATCGCCTCCGGCATCGCGGCCGACGCACAGGCCGTCGCCGGCTCGACGACGACGGTGACCGGCAATGTCGCGGCGCTCGGCGACGAGGCGCGCTCGACCGGGGAAACCGCCTCGCGGGTCGTCGATGCGGCGCGGCGGGGCAGCGAGCAATCGGTCGAGCTCGACCGCTATGTCGGCGATTTCGTCGCCCGGGTGCGTGGCCGCCTCTGAACGCTTCGGCGAGGCGACGACCTTCTCCGTTCAGGCAAGAGCCATGGTCGGCAATCGCGCCTTGTGGAGCGGGCGGGCGCTGCCCTATGGTCGTTTCCCCCCGAGGAAACGTCCGTGAAAAAGAACAAACGCATGAACGACCGACCACCGATCAAGCGCACCCGCCCGACCTTCACCGACCAGGAAGCTCTGCTGTTCCACTCGGACGGCCGGCCGGGCAAGCTCGAGATCGTTCCGACCGTGCCGATGGCGACCCAGCGCGACCTCTCGCTGGCCTACTCGCCCGGCGTCGCCGTCCCCGTCCTCGCCATCGCCGAGGACCCCAGCCGCGCCTATGACTACACCGCCCGCGCCAACCTCGTCGCGGTGATCTCGAACGGCACCGCCATTCTCGGCCTGGGCAATCTCGGCGCGCTCGCCTCCAAGCCGGTGATGGAAGGCAAGTCGATCCTGTTCAAGCGCTTCGCCGACGTCGATTCGATCGACCTCGAGGTCGACACCGAGGATGCCGACAAGTTCATCGAGGCGGTGCGCTATCTCGGCCCCTCCTTCGGCGGCATCAATCTCGAGGACATCAAGGCGCCGGAGTGCTTCATCATCGAGCAGCGCCTGCGCGAGCTGATGGACATCCCGGTCTTCCATGACGACCAGCACGGCACCGCGATCATCGCCGCCGCCGGCCTGATCAACGCGCTCGACCTGACGGGGCGCGACGTCAAGACGACGAAGCTCGTCATCAACGGCGCCGGCGCCGCCGCCATCGCCTGCATCGAGCTTTTGAAGGCGATGGGCTTCAAGCCCGACAACGTCATCCTCTGCGACACCAAGGGCGTGATCTACCAGGGCCGCACCGAGGGCATGAACCAGTGGAAGTCGGCCCATGCGGCCGTGACCGACCGGCGCACGCTGGCGCAGGCCATGGAAGGGGCAGACGCGTTCTTCGGCCTGTCGCAGAAGGGCTCGGTGACCCCTGAGATGGTCGCCTCCATGGCCGAGAACCCTATCATCTTCGCGATGGCCAATCCCGACCCGGAGATCACCCCGGAAGAGGTCGCGGCGGTGCGCGACGACGCGATCATGGCGACCGGGCGCTCGGATTATCCGAACCAGGTCAACAATGTGCTGGGCTTCCCCTTCATCTTCCGCGGCGCGCTCGACGTGCGCGCCACGACGATCAACATGGAGATGAAGATCGCGGCGGCCGAGGCGCTCGCATACCTCGCACGCGAGGACGTGCCGGACGAGGTCGCCGCCGCCTATCAGGGCGCGCGCCCGCGCTACGGCAAGGAATACATCATCCCCGTGCCGTTCGATCCGCGGCTGATCCATGTCGTGCCGATGGCCGTCGCCAAGGCGGCGATGGATACCGGCGTCGCCGGCAAACCGATCGTCGACACCGCCGCCTACAAGGCGCAGCTCTCGGCGCGGCGCGATCCGGTCGCCGGCACGCTCAACCGCATCATCGAGCGCGTGCGCCGCTATCCGAAGCGCGTCGTCTTCGCCGAGGGCGAGGAGGAGCAGGTGATCCGCGCCGCCGCCTCCTTCGTCAACCAGGGGCTCGGCAAGGCGATCCTGGTCGGCCGCGAGGAGCGGATCAGCGAGGCCGCGACCTTCCTCGGCGTCGATCTCGAGGCCAAGGGCATCGAGATCCAGAACGCCAGGCTGTCGCACCGCAACAGCGCCTATGCACAGTATCTCTACGAGCGGCTGCAGCGGCAGGGTTACCTGTTCCGCGACTGCCAGCGCCTGATCAACCAGGACCGCAACCATTTCGCCGCGGCTATGGTGGCGCTGGGCGATGCCGATGCGATGGTGACGGGCGTCACCCGCAACTACTCGATCGCGCTCGAGGAAGTCCGCCGCGTCATCGACGAGAAGCCGGGCCACCGCGTCATCGGCGTCTCCGTGGTGGTCGCCCGCGGGCGCACCGTGCTCGTCGCCGACACTGCCATCCACGAGATGCCGACGGCCCGCGAGCTCTCCGAAATCGCGATCGAGGCCGCCGGCGTGGCGCGGCGCCTCGGCTACGAGCCGAGGGTCGCGATGCTCGCCTTCTCCTCCTTCGGACACCCGCCCGGCGAGCGCTCGGCGAAGGTGCGCGAGGCGGTCGCGATCCTCGACAACCAGCGCGTCGATTTCGAGTATGACGGCGAGATGGCGGCCGATGTCGCGTTGAACCGCGATCTGATGGCGCAGTACCCGTTCTGCCGCCTGACCGGCCCGGCCAACGTCCTGGTCATGCCCGCGTTCCACTCGGCCTCGATCTCGACCAAGATGCTGCAGGAGCTCGGCGGTTCGACCGTGATCGGCCCGCTGATCGTCGGCCTCGACAAGCCGGTGCAGATCGTGCCGCTCGGCGCCAAGGATTCCGACATCGTCAACATGGCGGCGCTGGCGGCGTTCAATATCGGCGGGTGATCGAACCGCATATGTCGTGCTCGGGCGAAGGCCCGAGCATTTCGAGACGAAAAAGGCGCCCGTCGAGGCGCCTTTTTCCATTGAGCTTCCTGGAATTTATCCCTGGCCGGCCGAAGCCCGGGCCAGAGGGCTGCGTCTGGTAGCGACGCGCCCGGGTTACGTCAGTTCGTCCGGGGCCCGAGATCGCGCGGGGCGGCGTTGACGGTGACGATCTGGCCGTTGCGCAATTCGAGCACGGCGAGACCGCGCTCGTTCAGCCCATCCGGACGGAAGCGGAAGACGCCGTCGGCGCCGGCAAAGCCCGACGGATTGGTCAGCACGGATTCGGAGAAGCGCTGGCTGCCTTGCGTCCTGGCGAGCGCTGCGGCGAGCGAGACCGCGTCATAGGAGAGCGTCGCGGTGCGGGTCGGCGCGCTGTTGAAGCGCTTCTGGTAGCGGCCGGCGAAGGCATTGAAGCCGGCCGTGTCGGGCGAAGCGAACCAGCCGCCCTGGATGGCGGGAATGCGGGCGACGGCGGCATCATTCCAGACGCCGGTGCCAAGCGGCTTGACCTTGGCCGGGTCGTAGCCGGCCTGCTGCAGGATCAGACCGAGCTGCGGCATGGCGTTGGCATCGCCCGGCACGAACAGCGCATCGGCCTGCTGCAAGGCGGGCGTCAGCCGGCCGGCAGAGGCGCGCATGCTGTTGGCGTCGGCGCCGAAGCGCTCGATCACCACGGCGCGGGCGCCGCGATCGGCCACCGCCTGCTGGAAGGCGGCCTCGACGACCTTACCATAGGCGGTGTCCGGCACCATCGCGGCGAAGGATTTGCGGCCCTGCGAGGCGGCGTAGGCGATCACCCGGTTGACGTCGTTCTCGGGCGGGAAGGAGAGCAGGTAGACGCCGCGGGAGGCGACGTTGCTGTCGCTGGAGAATGCGATGACCGGCTTGCCGGCGCCGCGCGCGACCTGAGCGACGGCCTGGACCGAGGGCGCGAAGAGCGGGCCGATGATCAGCTCGGCGCCTTCGCGCAGCGCCGCCTGAGCGGCGGCCTGGGCGCCGTCGGGCGTGCCGCGATCGTCCTTGACCAGCAGGGTCAGGTCGGCCCCCGGGAATTCGGCGAGCGCCATCTCGGCGGCATTCTTCAGGGAATTGCCGACCGTCGCGCCGGCGCCTTCCGCCGTCAGCGGCAGGATCAGCCCGACCTTGACCGAGCCGGTCCCGATCGTTGGGCCGGTCGGAGCCGAGGCAGCGCCACCAGCGCCGCTGTCGAAGCCGGGCAAACCGGAGGTTCCGCCGCTGCAGGCGGTGAGCAGGAGCGAGGCGCCGCTGGCCAGAATCAGCCGCCGCGAGACGCCGGCGAGGGGCGCCTGATCTGGAATTCCAACTGGGCGCGACACGGGTTTCGTCTCCACTGCTGAGCAGGGCGCGTCCTCACGGTCGCGCCCGGCGGTGCATATCCCCCCGGACCACGGGAAAATACCTGCCAGCCAGGGATGGTATTTTCAAGCTGTTAACTATGAGTTGCCGCCGGCGCGATGGCATCCCGGCAGCGCCTGTGGCAGTTTCGCCGCCATGTCAGCGCCTTCCTCCGCCGCGCCGCTCTCGGGCCGCGCCAAAGATACCCCGGCAAGCTACACGGCCTTCGGGCTGCGGGCCGAGGCCGAGCCGCTGGCGCCCGGCCTGCACATCGTCGCGACACCGATCGGCAACCTCAAAGACATTTCCTTTCGCGCGCTGGCGACGCTCGCCGCCGCGGACGCCGTTCTCGCCGAGGACACCCGCACCTCGAAGACGCTGCTGGCGCATTACGGCATCGCGACGCCGCTCCTGCCGTATCACGAGCACAATGCCGCGCAGATGCGCCCGAAGATCGTCGAGAGGCTGCGCCAGGGCGGCAAGCTCGCACTGATCTCGGATGCCGGCACGCCTTTGGTCTCCGACCCCGGCTACAAGCTGGTCGCCGAGCTCGTGGCCGAAGGCCTGCCCGTCACCGGCATCCCGGGGCCGTCTGCGGTGCTGGCGGCGCTGGTGCTCGCCGGCCTGCCGACCGACCGCTTCTTCTTCGAGGGCTTCCTGCCGCCGAAGAGCGCGGCCCGGAAGGCGCGGCTGACCGAGCTTGCCGCCATCCCCGGCACGCTCGTCTTCTTCGAATCGCCGCGGAGGCTCGCCGAGATGCTGGGCGACGCGGCGGGGGTGCTCGGACAGCGCCCGGGCGCGGTCGCGCGCGAGCTCACCAAGTATTACGAGAACGTCCGGCGCGGGCCGCTTTCCGAGCTCGCCGCCCATTATGGCGAGGCCGAGGAAGCGCGCGGCGAGATCGTCGTGATCATCGGCCCGCCGGACGCCACCGCTCTGGCGCCGAGCGGCGCCGCGCTCGACGAAGCGCTGCGGGCGGCGCTCGAAAAGCTCTCGCTGAAGGAGGCGGTGGCGCAGGTCACGGCCGCCAGCGGCCAGCCTCGGCGCCTGGTCTATGCCCGCGCACTCGAGCTGACACGGACGCCGTGAGCGAGGCGGCCCGCAGCCGACGCGCCCGCCATTCCGGCCTCGCCGGGCGGCGCGGCGAATGGCTCGCCGTGCTCTATCTCAGCGCCAAGGGCTATCGCCTGCTGGAACGGCGCTTCGGCGGCAAGGGCGGCGAGATCGACCTGATCATGACGCGCGGCAACAGCATCGCCTTCGTCGAAGTGAAGCGCCGCGCTGCGCTCGACGAGGCGGCGGGCGCGATCACCGCCGACAAGAGGCGCCTGATCGAGGCGCGCATCCGGCAATGGCTGGCGCGCAATCCCTGGGCGATGCAGCGCCATTTGCGGGCCGATGCCGTGTTTCTCGCGCCCTGGCGCCTGCCGCGCCATGTCCCTGCCGTCTTCGAGCTCACGCTCTGACGCAGGACGAGCCCCTTGCGCTGGCGCGGCGGCAGGCTCGATAAAGCGCTCACAACCGGAGCGCTCCCATGCCGTTGAACGTCGCCATCCAGATGGACCCGATCGAGAAGGTCCGCATTGCCGGCGACACCGGCTTCTCGCTGATGCTGGAAGCGCAGGCGCGCGGCCACCGGCTCTTCACCTACACCCCCGACAAGCTCACCCTGCGCGACGGCAAGGTCACTGCCGTGATCAACCCGGTCGAGGTCCGCGATGTCGAGGGCGACCACTACACGCTGGGCGAGCCCGAGCGCACCGACCTCTCGACGCTGGACGTGGTGCTGCTGCGCCAGGACCCGCCCTTCGACATGGCCTATGTCTCCTCGACGCATATGCTCGAGCGCATCCACCCGAAGACGCTGGTGGTCAACGACCCCGCCGAAGTCCGCAACGCGCCCGAAAAGCTGTTCGTCACGCATTTCCCCGAGCTGATGCCGCCGACGCTGATCACCCGCGACCGGGCCGAGATCGAGGCCTTCCGCGAGGAGTTCGGCGAGATCGTGATGAAGCCGCTTTACGGCCATGGCGGCGCGACCGTGTTCAAGACCGGTAAGGGCGACCCGAATTTCGGCTCGCTCTGCGACCTCTTCGCCAATCTCTTCCGCGAGCCCTGGGTGGTCCAGGCCTTCCTGAAGGAGGTCACCGCGGGCGACAAGCGCATCATCCTGATCGACGGCAAGGCGGCCGGCGCGGTCAACCGCGTGCCGGCGGAGGGCGACCTGCGCGCCAATATGGTGCGCGGCGGCGCCGCCCGGCCGACCGACCTCTCGAAGCGCGAGCTGGAGATCTGCGAGCGTATCGGCCCGGCGCTCAGGGAACGAGGCCTTTTGCTGGTCGGCATCGACGTGATCGGCGGCAAGCTGACCGAGATCAACGTCACCGCCCCGACCGGGGTCCGCGCCATCAAGAAGCTCGGCGGGCCGGATCTCGCGGCGCAGCTCTTCGACGTGATCGAGGCGAAGCGGGCGGCGCTCTGAGCGCCCCGGCTCATCCCGTCGCTGCGACGGGCGTTCCGTTGAGCGGGTTCTCCGGGTCCCAGCGATAGCGCATCGTCTCGAAGCGCATCGCCATCGCGTCGACCAGCAGGAGCCTGCCGACCAGCGGCTCGCCGAAGCCGGCGATCGTCCGCAGCACCTCCAGCGCCATCAGCGAGCCCATCACGCCCGGCAACGCCCCCAGAATGCCGGCCTCGGCGCAGGGTGCGATCGTGCCGGGCGGCGGCTCGTTGGGAAACAGGCAGCGATAGGTCGGATTAGGCTCGCCATCCGGCCCGGTCTCATGCGCCCTGATCGTGGTCAGCGAGCCGTCGAAGCGGCCGAGCGCCGCCGTGACCAGCGGCTTGCCCTCATGGAAGCAGGCATCGGAGACCGCATAGCGCGTGGCGAAATTGTCAGAGCCCTCGGCGACGACGTCGTAGAAGGCGACGAGCGCGCGGGCGTTGTGCGGGTCGATCCGCGTGACGTATTCCTCGATCTGCACATGCGGGTTCAGCCGCTTGACGAAGCCGGCCGCCGCCACCGCCTTGCGGGCACCGACCTCCTCCGTGCCGAAGATGATCTGGCGCTGCAGGTTCGACAGGCTGACATGGTCGTCGTCGACGATGCCGATGGTGCCGACCCCGGCTGCGGCGAGATAGGCGAGCAGCGGCGCACCGAGTCCGCCGGCGCCGATCACCAGCACCCGCGCGCGCTTCAGCCGTGCCTGTCCCGGGCCGCCGATCTCCGGCAGCACCAGATGGCGGGCATAGCGCTCGATCTCGGCGTCGCTCAGCATCATGCCCTCAGGATTAGGCCGATCGCGCCCGCGCAGCAATCGGGTGCTCAAGATCCGTGGCAAGGAATTCGGCTGCCGGGAATCGGGTGCCATGCCGTGACAGGAAGCGGGTGTCTGCCCCGTCCCGCCGGCTGCGATCACCGCGCCGCAGTTTCCTGCGGCATGAAAGGCAAAGCCATGACAGTTCTCAAAGACAAGATCGCGCTCGTCACCGGTGCGAGCTCCGGGATCGGGCGCGCCGCCGCCCGCCTGTTCGCCAGCGAAGGGGCAAGAGTGGTGGTGACGGCACGGCGCCAGGATGAGCTCGACCGGCTCGCTGCCGAGATCGCAGCCGCGGGCGGCGAAGCGCTCGCCGTTGCCGGCGATATCCGCGACGAGGCATTGGCGCAGCACCTCGTCGAGGCGGCGACGGAGCGCTTCGGCGGGCTCGACATCGCCTTCAACAATGCCGGCGTGGTTGGCGAGCTGGCACCGGTGGCGGAGATGTCCTCGGCGGCGTGGCGCGAGCTGATCGAGACCAACCTGACGAGCGCCTTCCTCGGCGCGAAATACCAGGTGCCGGCGCTGCAGGCGCGCGGCGGCGGCTCGCTGATCTTCACCTCGAGCTTCGTCGGCTACACGGCCGGGCTTTCCGGCATGTCCGCCTATGCCGCGAGCAAGGCCGGGCAGATCGGGTTTGTGAAGGCGCTCGCGGCCGAGCTCGGGAGCCAGGGCATAAGGGTCAATGCCCTGCTGCCGGGCGGCACCGATACGCCGGCGAGCTTCACCAACGCGCCCGATGCCGGGCCGGAGGTGCTGGCCTTCGTCGAGGGGCTCCACGCCCTGAAGCGCATGGCGAAGCCCGAGGAGATCGCGAAGGCCGCGCTGTTCCTGGCCTCGGACGCGTCGAGCTTCGTCACCGGCACGGCCTTCCTCGCCGATGGCGGGGTCTCGATCCAGCGCGGCTGACGGAGCCTGCACGCTCTTGCGAAACGCCGGGCGGTCCGCCTCACGCGCGGCCGCTTGGCCCTTTCGAAAAGCCGTGCCATCGTGATCGCATAGAGGGGCAGCCGAACTGCTCCATGCGTGACAGGGGAACGGTTCCATGCGCCTGAAATCCCTCGCCCTGGCCCTGGCCGGCGTCGCCCTTTCGGCGTTCGCCGCCACCGCCCAGACCGCGATCAAGCCAGCGGTCGTCTATGACAAGGGCGGCAAGTTCGACAAATCCTTCAACGAAGGCGTCTTTATCGGCGCCGAGAAGTTCAAGGCCGATACAGGCGTCGAGTTCCGTGATTTCGAGCCGACAAACGATGCCCAGATCGAGCAGGCGCTGCGCCGCTTCGCGCGCGACGGCCATTCGCCGATCATCGCCGTCGGCTTCTCGCAGGCGACCGCGCTGCAGAAGGTCGCGGCCGAATTCCCGGACCTGAAGTTCACCATCATCGACATGGTGGTCGAGCTGCCGAACGTGCAGTCCGTGGTATTCAAGGAGCATGAAGGCTCCTATCTCGTCGGGCTGCTCGCCGGCCTCGCCTCGAAGACCGGCAAGGTCGGCTTCGTCGGCGGCATGGACATTCCGCTGATCCGCAAATTCGCCTGCGGCTATGTCCAGGGCGTCAAGGCGGCGAAGAAGGAGGCCGAGATCTTCCAGAACATGACCGGCTCGACCCCGGCCGCCTGGAACGACCCGGTCAAGGGCGGCGAGCTCGCCAAGTCGCAGATCGACCGCGGCGCCGACGTGGTCTACCACGCCGCCGGCGGGACCGGGATCGGGGTGCTGCGCGCCGCGGCGGACGCCGGCAAGCTCGGAATCGGCGTCGATTCAAACCAGAACATGCTGCATCCCGGCAAGGTGCTGACCTCGATGCTGAAGCGCGTCGACGTCGCCGCCTACAACTCCTTCAAGGCGGCCCGCGAGGGCAGCTGGAAGCCCGGCGTCTCCGTGCTCGGGCTGAAGGAGGACGGCGTCGGCTGGGCGCTCGACGACAACAACAAGGCGCTGATCACCGCCGAGATGAAGGCCGCCGCCGACAAGGCCCGGGCCGACATCATCGCCGGTTCGGTCAAGGTCCACGACTATATGTCGGACTCCAAGTGCACGATGTGATGATGAAGAAGGGAGGCAAGCAGCTAGTGCGCGCAGCTCAGGCGAGCGAAGAGCGTGTTCAATTAGTTTGGGCTATCGACCAAAATTTGGTCGCCGCATCGAACTCTAACCGTAACTCTGGAGATAGAAACAGAGATTTAATAGATGGTATCACTTTAAAGAATTTTAATTACCCGTATTTTGGAGGAAAATTCTGTTTATCAATTTCACCTGAAAACCCACTTGAAGAAAATTATGGAAAAATAGACGATCCTCTTAGTTTTAACTCAAATCCTATTAGCTATTTGCTACTAGATGCAAATATCTCGCAACCAGATAGAGAAAAGATTATTTCTGAGTGCGATGATTTTTGGGTCGGCCCGGAATTGAGCGAGCACGCAATTCAGTACGCCGCGTTTTCACTTATTCACAATATCGCAAAAAATGTCGTAGTATGCGCCAATATTTCCAAACCGGGATCTCTAACTACTAAACGCGGATACGTTATATCCGCGGGACACAAATTCGATGTATCATCTTTTAATTCCAATGTTAGACGTGGATTGCTCATTGAAGAAAAGAAATCGTTGCGTCTTTTCAGAGATTTGCCCTTTTCTGATGTTTGGAGTTGGTACTCAAGTCTTGGCGGAACAATCGCTGGCTCTCCGACAAATGATGTCGAAATAGCTACCTGTAACTTTATTTCGCTGTTCGATGAGAACAGCGACTTGAGCGGCGCGAGAGATTTGGTTTGGAGCTTTGCAGGATTAGAGGCTCTGCTTGCAGAGAGCGAAAGTGGAATAGTGAGCCAACTCAGGCAAAAGCTAATTGCGATATTTGGAAACCAAGTTGATATCAAAGATTTTGATAAGCAAATCCGAGAGATGTATCAAATAAGATCAAACATTGTTCACGGAAAAATGAGAGACATACCTACATTTCAAGGCCACTTCATGCTGAAAGACGCAAAAAATGGCCGAGAAAGCCAAAGCGAATCGGCGAATTTTGCAATGTATATACTGACGGCACTGATACAATACTGCTGTCAAAATTCACTCAGTCAGATCAAATTTAAAACTGTGGTTGTTTGATGGGGCGCATGAAGAACGCTAGATGAAGATCACCATCCACGGCTCGGGCGACGCCTTCGGCTCCGGCGGCCGCTTCAACACCTGCCTCCAGATCGAGGCGGGCGAGGCGAAGCTGCTGCTCGATTGCGGCTCGTCCAGCATGGTCGCGCTCAACCGGGCCGGCGTCGTGCGCAACCAGCTCTCGACGCTGCTATTCACGCATTTCCACGGCGACCATTTCGGCGGGCTGGCGGCCTTCCTGCTCGAAGCGCAGTTCCTCTCGCGCCGGCGCGAGCCTTTGACCATCGCCGGCCCGGAGGGCGTCGAGCACCGGGCCCGGCATGCGCTCGAAACCGACTTTCCCGGCGCCTCCAGCAATCGCTGGCGCTTCCCGATCACTTATGTGGAGATCACGCCCGAGGCTCCGGCGGAACTCGACGGCATCGCGGTCGAAGCCTTCGCGATGGTGCATGACGAGCGCGCCGGCCCCTGCCAGGGCTACAGGCTGAGCCATGGCGGCAAGACCTTCGCCTATTCCGGCGACACCGCCTGGACGGACGCGCTGATCCCGCTCGCTGCGGGTGCCGATGCGCTGCTGGTCGAGTGCTACACATTCGACCGGGTGCTGGCCAACCATCTCGACTACCGCTCGCTCGCGGCCCATCGCGACGCGCTCGACACGCCGCGCATCATCCTGACCCATATGGGGCCGGACATGCTGGCGCATGGCGAGCCGCTCCCCGAGACCCGTGCCCATGACGGCATGGTCCTCCACCTATGACGGGCGCCGCGCCTGCCGCGATCGAACTCTCCGGCGTCTCGAAGTCCTTCGGCCCGGTTGCCGCCAACCGAGACGTCTCGGTCACGGTCGCTGCCGGCTCGATCCATGGCATCGTCGGCGAGAACGGTGCCGGAAAATCGACGCTGATGTCGATCCTCTACGGTTTCTACGAGGCCGATTCCGGCGAGATCCGGGTGCGCGGCGCAAAGCGCACCATCCGCTCCTCGGCCGAAGCAATCGCCGCCGGCATCGGCATGGTCCACCAGCACTTCATGCTGGTCGAGCCGCTTTCGGTGGTCGAGAACGTCGTGCTCGGCGCCGAGGGCGGGCCCTGGCTGAAACGCGGCCTCGCCAAAGCGCGCGCCGAGCTCGCCAGGCTCTCGGCGCAGTACGGTCTCGCCATCGACCCGGACGCCACGGTCGGCTCGCTCTCGGTCGGGCTGCAGCAGCGCGTCGAGATCCTGAAGGCGCTCTATCGCGGGGCCGAGGTGCTGATCCTCGACGAGCCGACTGCGGTGCTGACCCCGGCCGAGGCCGACCAGCTCTTCGAATTGCTGCGGGCGCTCAAGGCGCAGGGCAAGACGGTGATCCTGATCACCCACAAGCTGCGCGAGATCATGGCGGTGACCGACCGGGTCTCGGTGATGCGGCGCGGCGAGATGGTCGCCCATGTCGAAACCGCGCAGACGTCGCCGGACGAGCTTGCCGAGGCGATGGTCGGCCGGCGCGTGCTGCTGCGGGTCGAGAAGACGCCGCGCCAGCGCGGTGCGCCGGTGCTGGAGGCGGTCGGGCTCACCGTGGTAGACGCGCGCGGCCACGAGACGCTGCGCGAGGCCAGCCTGACGCTGCATGAAGGCGAGATCGTCGGCATCGCCGGCGTCGCCGGCAACGGCCAGAGCGAATTGCTCGACGTGCTCGCCGGGCTCATCCAGCCGGCGCGCGGGGTGATCCGCCTCGATGGAAGGATCCTCAACGCCGCCGATCGCAGCCCGGCCAATCTGCGCCGCCTCGGACTGATGCATATCCCCGAGGACCGGCAGAAGGCCGGTCTCGTCACCGCCTTTGCCGCAGCCGAGAACATGATCCTCGGCTATCACGACGATCCGGCCTTCGGCCCTGGGCCCCTGCTCTCGCCTCCGGCGGTCCGCGGCCATGCGCTCGCTGGCATGCAGGCCTATGACGTCCGCCCCGCCGATCCCGCGCTGAAGACGGCGAAATTCTCCGGCGGCAACCAGCAGAAGATCGTGCTAGCCCGCGAGATCGAACGGGCGCCGAAAGTGCTGTTGGTCGGCCAGCCGACGCGCGGCGTCGATATCGGCGCGATCGAATTCATCCATCGCCGCCTGATCGCGCTGCGCGATGCTGGGGTCGCGATCCTGCTCGTCTCGGTCGAGCTCGACGAGGTGATGGCGCTGTCGGACCGGATCCTGGCGCTGTGCGGCGGAAGGATCACCGGCGAACGCGTTGCCGAAGAGGCGGACGAGCGCGACCTCGGCCTGCTGATGGCCGGCGTCAGCGAGCGGGCGGCATGAGCGCCGCGCCCATCGAGCTTCCGCGCTGGGCCGATACGGCGCTCGTGCCGCTGGTCTCGGTCGCGGCCGCGCTGCTGGTCGCGGGGCTTGTCGTGCTCGGCATCGGCGAGAGCCCGCTGGAGGCCACAGCGCTCCTGCTGAAGGGCTCGCTCGGCAGCCTCGAAGGGCTCGGCTTCACGCTCTATTACGCCACCAATTTCCTCTTCACCGGGCTCGCAGTCGCAGTCGCCTTCCATGCCGGGCTGTTCAATATCGGCGGCGAGGGCCAGGCGACGGTCGCCGGCATCTTCGCGGCGCTGGCCTGCCTCTGGCTCGCGCCGCTGCCCGGCATCCTGCTGGTGCCGCTCGCCATTCTCGCCGCGGCTGCGGGCGGCGCGGTCTGGGCCTTCATTCCCGGCTACCTGCAGGCGATGCGCGGCAGCCATGTCGTGATCACCACGATCATGTTCAACTTCATCGCCGCGACCCTGATCGTCTACCTCCTGGTCGAGGTGATCGGGAAACCGGGCTCGATGCAGCCCGAGACGGCGGACTTCGCGAAGCATGCGACGCTGACGCCGATGCACCAGTTGCTGGCGCCGCTCGGCCTGAAGCTGCCGACGACGCCCTTGAACAGCGCCTTCCTGCTGGCACTCGCCGCGCTCGTCGCGGTCTGGCTGCTGATCTACCGCTCCCGTCTCGGCTATGCGATCCGCACCGTCGGCGCCAATCCCCGCGCCGCCGCCTATGCCGGCATCTCGCCCGCCAGGATCACCATGGTGGCGATGGCACTTTCGGGTGCGCTCGCCGGCGGGCTCGCGGTCAACGAGGTGATGGGGGTGCAGCACCGGCTGGTACTCGATTTCACCGCCGGCTACGGCTTCGTCGGCATCGCGGTGGCGCTGATGGGGCGGGGCCATCCGGTCGGCATCGGGCTGGCGGCGCTGCTCTTCGGGGCGCTCTACCAGGGCGGCGCCGAGCTCTCCTTCGACAAGCCGACCATCACCCGCGAGATGGTGGTGGTGATCGGTGGCGTGGTGATCCTCTTCGCGGGGGCGCTGGAAGGGCTGTTCCGGCGGCTGGTCGCGGGCACGCTGCGGCTCGGACGCGGAGGCTAGGCGAATGGAGATCGTCCAGACGCTCGCCGTCATCCTCGATTCGACGATCAGGCTCTCGGTGCCGCTGCTCTGCGCCGCCATGGCCGGGCTCTGGTCGGAGCGGGCGGGCGTCGTCGATATCGGGCTGGAAGGCAAGATGCTGATCGCCGCCTTCGCCTCGGCAGTGATCGCCTACAAGACCGGCTCGGCCTGGGCCGGGCTCGGCGCCGGCATTGCCGCCTCGGTCGCACTCTCGCTGGTCCATGGCTTCGCCGCGATCACCTGGCGCGGCAACCAGATCGTCTCCGGCGTCGCCATCAACATGCTGGCGGCGGGACTGACCGTGATCCTCGGCAATGCCTGGTACGGCCAGGGCGGGCGCACGCCGCCGCTCGAAGGCGCGGCGCGCTTCGGCGAGATCGAACTGCCGCTGGTCGAGACGCTGAAATCCGTTCCCGTGCTCGGACCGCTCTACGACATCGCCGTCTCCGGCCATGCCGCCCCGGTCTATCTCGCCCTGTTCTGCGTCGTGCTGACGGCGCTGGTGCTGAAGCACACCCGCTTCGGCCTGCGCCTGCGCGCCGTCGGCGAGAACCCGGCGGCGGTCGACACGGCCGGCGTCTCGGTCGCCGGGCTGCGCTATGCCGCCGTGATCATCTGCGGCGCGCTCTGCGGCCTCGGCGGCACCTATCTCGCCGTCTCGCAATCGGCCGGCTTCCTGCCACAGATGACCGCGGGCAAAGGCTTCATCGCGCTGGCCGCGGTGATCTTCGCCAATTGGCGGCCCTGGCCGGCGCTCTTCGCCTGCCTGCTCTTCGGCCTGCTCGACGCGATCGCGATCCGCCTCCAGGGCGTTGCATTGCCCGGCATCGGACAGGTACCGGTGCAGGCGATCCAGGCCCTGCCCTATGTGATGACGGTGGTGCTGCTCGCCGGCTTCATCGGCAAGGCGGTGCCGCCCAAGGCCTCCGGCCTGCCCTATGTCAAGGAACGCTGAAGCCGCCATGAGCCCTGCCGCGACCGAGATCGACGCCCTCTTCGCTGCCGCCAAGGCCGCGCAGGCACGCGCCTATGCGCCCTATTCGCGCTTTCAGGTCGGTGCCGCGATCCTCGACGCAGGTGGAAGCATCCATGCCGGCTGCAATGTCGAGAACGCCGCCTATCCGGTCGGTGCCTGCGCCGAAGCCGGGGCGATCTCGGCGATGGTCGCAGGCGGGGCCCGCGCGATCCGCGCCATCCTGGTCATCGGGCCGGGCGAGGAGTTGGTGACGCCCTGCGGCGCCTGCCGCCAGCGCATACGCGAATTCGCGGCGCCGGAGACGCCGGTGCTGATCGCCGGGCCGGACGGGGTGCGCGCGCGCTTTTCGCTCGCCGAGCTGTTGCCAGCCTCCTTCGGACCGGCCAATTTGCCGAAGTGATTTGCGGCGCCCGAGAGCCGCCTGAGACGGTGCTTTCGACGCGCCGATGGAGCGTACAAAATGGCGGCGGATCCGCTTTTCGACCAAGCGGCATCGGTCCTGATCGACCGTGGCATCGATGGCGGCATCGACTGCGCAATCGTGCTCGGCACCGGGCTCGGGCGCATCGTCGACGACATGACCGAGACGGTCTCGATTCCGTTCGCGGAGATTCCCGGCTTTCCGCAAGGGTCGGTCTCCGGCCATGCCAAGCAGGTGAGCTACGGCCTGCTCTACGGCAAGAAGGTGCTGATCTTCGAGGGCCGGGCGCATTTCTACGAGACCGGCGATCCGGCGATCATGCGCGTGCCGCTCGGCCTGCTGACGGCCTTCGGCTCACCGCCCCTGGTCCTGACCAATGCCGCCGGCTCGCTGCGGCCGGATCTGCGGCCCGGGAGCCTGGCGCTGATCACCGACCACATCAATTTCAACGGCCCGAACCCGCTGGTCGGCGATATCGGCGACGGCCGCTTCGTGCCGATGATCGACGCCTATGATCCGCATCTGCGCGCCCGGCTGAAGAAGGCCGCGGCGACCAGCGGTGCCAATATGGGCGAAGGCGTCTACATGTGGTTCAGCGGGCCGAGCTTCGAGACCCCGGCCGAGATCAAGATGGCCAAGCTGCTCGGTGCCGACCTCGTTGGCATGTCGACGGTGCCGGAGGTGATCCTGGCGCGGCGCCACGGCCTGCGCGTCGCCGGTATCTCGATCATCACCAACATGGCCGCCGGCACGCTCGGCGGCGCGCCGAGCCATGGCGAGACCCGCGATGTCGCCGCGACCGCGACCGCCGGGCTGCGCCGCGTCTTCCGCGCCTTCCTGACGGATCTCTGACGTGACGAGCGACGCCGAACTCGCGCTGCGTGCCCTCAGGCTGCTCGACCTGACCGATCTGTCGGAGCGGGCGACGGAAACCGGCGCGCTTCAGCTCTGCGCCCGCGCCGTCGCGCCACCCGGCCCGGTGGCGGCGATCTGCCTCTGGCCGCAATTCGTCAAGACGGCCCGCCGGGCGCTGCGCAACCAGCCGGTCCAGATCGCGACCGTGATCAATTTTCCCGCCGGCGGCAGCAATTGCAGCCTGATCGAGAACGACCTGTCCGAGGCGCTCGCCGATGGTGCCGACGAGATCGACCTCGTCCTGCCCTGGCGCGCCTTCCTCGCCGGCGAGCTCGCCAGCGCCCGCGAGATGGTCGTCGAGGCCAAGGCGCGCTGCGGCGACAAGACGCTGAAGGTGATCCTCGAAACCGGCGAGTACCCCGACCAGGGTGCCGTGCGCGCGGTCTCCGAGCTCGCCATCGCCGCCGGGGCCGATTTCATCAAGACCTCGACCGGCAAGACCACGATTTCAGCGACGCCGGAGGCGGCACGCACCATGCTGGAGGCGATCAAGGCCTCGGGCCGGCCGGTCGGGCTGAAGCCGTCCGGCGGGCTGCGGACGCTCGCCGATGCGCGGACCTATCTCGACCTCGCCGACGAGATCATGGGGCCGGACTGGGCGACGCCGAAGACCTTCCGCTTCGGCGCCAGCGGCCTCTATGGCGTGCTCGCCGACATCATCGCCGGCACCGTGGCGGGCGAACGCACCGACGGAGCCTATTGATGCGCCTGCCCCAGGAGATCATCACCGCCAAGCGCGACGGGGAAAAGCTCGCTGCCGCCGATATCCGGCAGATGGTCGCCGGTCTCACGAACGGTGGCATCAGCGAGGGCCAGGCGGCGGCCTTCGCCATGGCGATCTTCTTCAGCGGCATGGATGCCGATGAACGGGTCGCGATGACGCTGGCGATGCGCGATTCCGGCACGGTGCTCGACTGGAGTGACCTGCCGGGCCCGGCGC
Source organism: Allobosea rubneri (assembly GCF_032464875.1). Lineage (NCBI taxonomy): Bacteria > Pseudomonadati > Pseudomonadota > Alphaproteobacteria > Hyphomicrobiales > Alloboseaceae > Allobosea > Allobosea rubneri. Next base: position 523 of record NZ_JAWDID010000079.1, on the reverse strand, counting down.
TCGACAAGCATTCGACCGGCGGCGTCGGCGACACGGTCAGCCTGCCGCTGGCGGCGGCGGTCGCGGCCTGCGGCGGCCATGTGCCGATGATCTCCGGGCGCGGCCTCGGCCATACCGGCGGCACGCTCGACAAGCTCGACGCCGTGCCGGGCTATGTCACCCAGCCCGGGCTCGAACTCTTCCGCAAGGTGGTGCGCGAGGCCGGCTGCGCCATCATCGGCCAGACCGCCGATCTCGCCCCGGCCGACCGGCGCCTCTACGCCATCCGCGACGTCACCGGCACGGTCGAGACCATCCCGCTGCTGACCTCCTCGATCCTGTCGAAAAAGCTCGCCGCCGGTCTGCACGGCCTCGCAATGGACGTGAAGTTCGGCTCCGGCGCCTTCCTGCCGCCGCTCGCCAAGGCGCGCGAGCTCGCCGCGGCGCTGGTCAGCGTCGCCAATGGCGCCGGGCTGCCGACCACGGCGCTGCTGACCGACATGGACGAGCCGCTCGCCTCCGCCGCCGGCAACGGGGTCGAGGT
>NZ_JAWDID010000078.1:0-20953 GCF_032464875.1 Allobosea rubneri | reverse complement strand
GAGCGGAAAATACGCCTCGATCCGCGCCATCTGGCGCTCGCTCAACAGAAACAAATCACCCATCACGGTACCCTCCCGGACACCGTGAATCACATCTCAAACCAAATTAATAGGTCCTGAACCTAGAGCCTGGCCAGACCGCGCATGTTCGAGCGCACCTTGTACCGATGCGCCTGACGATCCTTGCCGATCCCACGCCATACACCAGTTTTCTGGTCGCCCGCAGGCACCGTCGTCCAATTCGCCGAGCACAACTCGGGCAACGAGCGCTCGTTGACACGGGCACGTAGAGGACCCCCGAAATAACTCTCGGAGGTCCGATAATCAGCACGTTTCAGCCAAAGACGCGGCCAATTCTAGTCGATCGGATACTGGGGACGCGAGGCTGACGGCGTCGTGCCGCTGTAGGGCGGGGCCTTGGCGTCGAACTCGGTCCAGCCTTCTTCACGATAGCTGGCGATCCGGGTGTCACGGTCGATCGGCGTGGCATCATCCATGATCGCCTCGACCGTGGCAATGTGCTCTTCGGGAGCTTTCACGGACACCACCGTGCCGCCGCGACGGACTGTCTCGGCATGGTAGTTCGCATCATCCTCGCTGAGGCCTGCGTCGGTGAATGAGCCGACCAGTCCGCCGGCTGCCGCGCCGGCTGCCGCGCCGGCCGCCGTAGCTGCCAGCCAGCCAGCAGCGACGACCGGACCGACGCCTGGAATGGCGAGTATGCCGAGTCCCGCAAGCAGGCCTGCTGCGCCACCCACGCCAGCGCCGATGCCAGCGCCTTCGGCAGCGTTGGTGTCATTGCTGCGGCCATCCTTGCCGATGACGCTGATATCGGAGTCCGATATCCCGGCTGCTTCAAGGTCTTCCACCACGAGAGTGGCAACTTCATAATCATCATAAGAGCGAGTAATTGTGCGTGTATTTGATTCTCCACACGTTTAGGGAAAGCGGAATCCCTCAGTTGCGAACGATATTGCCGCGATAGTCGACAGAGACGTTGACCTGGGCGCCGGCACTCATCGCGGAGCCCTTCCAGACTCCGTTGTCGTCCTTTTTGAGCCCGGTGACCGCGGTGTAGCCGTTCGCTTCGAGGCGGCTCTTGGCTTGCCCCTCCGTGAAGCTGTTGGCGCCCGGCAGCGGAGCATTTGTCGGCGAAGTCGGCGTCGCAGCGGAAGGCGCCTGGGCCATAGCGGCGAGCGGCAGGGTGGCCGCGACGAGCGCGACCGTGAACAGGTTTTTCACTTGTGCGGATCCTGGAGCGGCGAAGCCCGCTCATCTGAACCCAACGAATGGCCGCTCATAAATGTTCCGGAGCCAAGATAGCGGATTGCGCAGGGCGCTCCGGACAACCGCCAATGCCTCTCTGCGGCGCCGATCCTTAATGCAGGTCGGTGGCGCGTGTTCAGGCCTGCGTCGAGCAGCCGTGATGACCGGGTCAACGTCCAACGAGGGTTTCCATGCCGCCGCAGATACCCGTCTGATCAGCGCTGCCCTGCCAGATTGCGAATTTGACCAAGCTCCTTGCGGTTGAAAATGCCGCTAGGTGTGCCTCAACCTCACAGTCGGGATGTCTGTCGTCAGAATTGAGCCGGTTCTCAATGTCATGCATTATGCTCGCAATGAGCTTTATGTCGGCTAATTCGTGCCGACCACCGATTGGCGCCTGATGCCGGATCAGCTCGAATGTCTCGTCATTGGCGGCGGTCCGGCTGGTCTGACGGCCGCAATCTATCTCGCCCGATTTCATTTGTGATCCGCCCCCGCCGAGAGGTCCAAGTTTAATGTTAGTGTGCTGTTGGCCTCGGGGCCAGCGCGGGCGGCGTAGCTGGTCTGGATAGCGCAGCCGCCCGCGCGGTCATGGCGGGCACGAAGACTTCCGGAGCCGGTGGCTTGTAGCCGAGCGAGCCGTGCGGGCGCACCGTGTTGAAGTGGCGCCGCCAGCTTTCGATGACGATCTTCGCTTCAGCGAGGGTATAGAAGATCTCGCCGTCGAGAAGCTCGTCGCGGAGCCTGGCATTGAACGACTCGATGAAGCCGTTCTCCCAGGGACTGCCGGGCGCTATGTAGGCAGTCTTGGCGCCAACCGCGCCGATCCAGGCCTGCACGGCCTTGGCGACGAATTCGGGGCCGTTATCTGAACGAACATGCTCCGGCACGCCGCGCAGGATGAACAGGTCCGAGAGCACGTCGATGACATCGATCGCCTTCAGCCGGCGATCGATGCGGATCGCCAGGCATTCGTGGGTGAACTCGTCGATGATGTTCAGCATCCGGTATTTTCTCCCGTCATGGGTGCGGTCCTCGACAAAGTCGTAGGACCAGACATGGTTCGGGCGCTCGGCGCGCAGGCGGATGCAGGATCCGTCCGCGAGCCAGAGACGGCCGCGTTTGGGTTGTCGGGCTGGAACCTTCAGCCCCTCGCGTCGCCAGATCCGCTCGACCCGTTTGTCGTTGACGACCCAGCCCGCCGTCGAACGCAGCAGCGCGGCGATCTTGCGATAGCCGTAGCGGCCGTAGCAGCGGGCCAGTTCGACGAGGTCGGCGATGAGTTGCTCCTCATCGTCGCGGCCGCGCGGGATCCGGCGCTGGGTCGAGCGATGCTGCCCGAGCACGCGGCAGACCCGCCGCTCCGACACTTTGAGAGCGAGCCGAACGTGGTCGATGCAGACACGGCGACGCGCGGGGCTTACCAGTTTCCCGACGCGGCTTCCTTCAGGATCAGCTTGTCGAGCGTCAGGTCAGCGACGGCGCGGCGGAGCCGGGCGTTCTCGGCCTCCAGCTCCTTCATCCGCCTGACCTGATCCGTCTTCAGCCCACCGAACTCCCGGCGCCAGCGGTAATAGCTAACCTCCGTCACGCCAATCGAGCGGATCGCGTCGGCAACGGATTGCCCCTGCGAGACCAGCACATCGACCTGCCGCAGCTTCGCGACGATCTCTTCGGGCTTGTGGCGCTTCTTCGGCATGGCGGTCCTCCTGTCTGCCAAAAGACATACTTCAGGGTGGACCAATTCAACGGGGGTGGATCAATTGCTTGCACCCATAATCATGCAGGCTTCCCAGATGGAATTTCGGGTCTCGACCTCCTTAGGCGCATGCGCCTCCAGGCAGCTAGGTACGGCTCTCGGATCCTCGATGGCCGGATTCAGAAGTTAGATCGCTGCGGTGCCGGATTTTCGGCCCGAGGACACGGAAACGAGCTGAGAGCACGGGCCGTTCTAATTGCTACTGGAGTGGCGAACAGGCGGCCGCCGATCGATGACGTACTGCACGCGGAAGCACTCAAGCTAGGACGCCTGCGCTATTGTCCGGTTTGCGACGGTTACGAAATCACCGATCAGGACGTAGCGGTTATCGGTTCTGACGCGCACGCAGCGCAGGAGTGCGAGTTCCTGAGGTCTTTCACCGATCGCGTCAGCCTTGTTCTCGACGGGCGCACTAGCCTCGAGGAGCGGATTGCCAAACACCTTGCAAGCATAGGGGTCCGCGTCATCGGCGGTCCGGCCGAGCGATTTCGATTGGAGGCGAACGGCTTGAGCCTGTGCTGCGCTCCTGGACGGCTTTGCTTCGAAGCGGTCTATCCCGCACTCGGATCACGCATCCATTCTGAGCTTGCGACAGGCTTAGGAGCCGATGTGACCAAAGAAGGCTGCATCAAGGTGGATAGCCACCAACGCACCAGTGTTGCTGGCCTCTACGCTGCAGGGGATGTCGTCCTTGGCCTCGACCAGATTAGTCACGCTATGGGAGAGGCGGGCGTAGCCGCCACGACGATCCGAAACGACCTTGCTCTGGTCCGTCAGAAATTTCGCTAGGTATGTCGCCGCCACTCGATTTCCTGATCCGACACCCCTGCCAACGCTGATGACGCTATCAGTCAGCACCGAACCAAGGACCCCCCGTCTTGGGCACAACATTTTGGCGACCGACGCAGGTCAATGCGATACGACGGCGAAAGCGAGTGCCATAGCTGCAATAAGACCGGCGTAAGCGAGCCAGATCGGGTATCGGCTCAAAAGCCAGATCCTGTATAAATTCCAGTGTGAGATGACGTTTGTCATTGTGATCTCCGAAGTCCTGTTAGCGGGGAATTTTCAGTATTCCCGAACTGTCGGCTCGAAGTCAGTTTTTGGCGGATTCTCGGCTGACGATGCATTCCGCAAGATCCGCCGAGCGGCTCCCGACTATGGTTGCCAGCCGCGATGCGAAGCCGGTTGGTGCAGAACGAGTCTCAAAGGCTTTCGACCATGCGACCGGCAAATGTCAGATGGTCCGCGCCGATCGAAGTGATCCTGATAGGATCGAGTCATCAGCCCGCATCATGGAACAGATCCGCCCCTTACGAGTTGGGTTGAGATCGGGCGGTCATCGGACTGTCCGCAATGCGCCGCGCAGGCGGCGCGCTTAAAGTGCAATCCACATGACAGACTATACCTCCGTTGGCGTCGCCGACGGCACGACCGGACGTGCATCGTCCGCTGTGTCCTGGAGCGCTGTATTGGGAGGTGCCGTCGTCAGCGCGTCCATCTCCCTGATGCTCCTTGCCGCCGGTGCCGGGCTTGGCTTCACCTCTGTTTCGCCCTGGTCGAATGCGGGCGTCGCCGCCACGACCTTCGGCATCGCAGCCCTGATCTGGCTGGCTCTGGTTCACCTTGTTGCGGCCAGCGCTGGCGGCTATCTCGCCGGGCGGCTGCGGACCCAGCGCGTTGGCCTCCACACTGATGAGGTCGCGTTCCGCGATACCGCGCATGGCTTCATGACTTGGGCCGTCAGCGCCATCGTCACCGCACTGCTGCTGGCCTCGACCGCGGCTATGGTCATCGGCGGCACAGCCCGGCTTGGCGCTACAGCGGCGTCTGGGGTCGCATCGTCCGTTTCCGACATGGCGAGCCAGGCAGCCGGCCGTGTCGACCTGTCGAATCTGGACCCCTCCGCGTACCTGACGGATGCCCTGTTCCGCAGCGAACGCCCGGCTCCGGCGTCGACCGATGCCGGCCCGGCCCGCGCCGAGGTCGGCCGCATCGTCGCGATCAGCATCCGCAATGGCGACATCGCGCCGGCCGACAAGACCTACGTCGCGAGTGTGATTTCGACTCAGACCCGCATCAGCCAGCCCGACGCCGAAAAGCGCATCAACGACGCCATAGCCAAGACGAAAGAGGTCGCCGCAAAGGCCGAGCAGACCGCTCGCGAGACGGCCGACATAGCCCGCAAGGGGGCTGCCTCCTTCGCTCTGGCGACCTTCATCGCGATGCTGATCGGCGCGCTGGCTTCGAGCTATGGCGCGACTCTCGGCGGCCGTGCCCGCGACAAGGTCGAGGCCTGATCACTAAGCCCGCCCCCTGAAACTTGGAGAGAGTAAAATGGCCACGACTGCACCCAAAGTCCTCGATGACATGTTCCATGACATGCTCAAGGACGTCTATTACGCCGAGAAGCAGATCCTGAAGGCGTTGCCAAAGATGGCGAAGGCAGCGAAATCCCCCGAGCTGAAGAAGGCCTTCGAGACCCACCGCACCGAGACCGAGAACCATGTCGAGCGGCTGAGCGACGTGTTCGAAGCCATCGGCAAGGCACCTCGCGGCAAGACCTGCGACGCAATCCTCGGCATCCTCGAGGAAGGCAAGGCTGTCATGGAGGATTATGCCGACAGCCCCGCCCTGGATGCCGGCCTCGTCGCCTCTGCACAGGCGGTCGAGCACTACGAGATGACGCGCTACGGCACGCTCAAGTCCTGGGCCAAGCAGCTCGGCCACAAGGAGGCGGCAGCGCTACTGGACGCGACACTTGCCGAGGAGGCCAAGACCGACAAGCTGCTGACGCAGCTCGGCGAGCCGGCCAATTCCGCGGCTGTCGCCAAGGCGGCCTGATCTGCAAGCGCTCGTTTCCCCGGCAGCATTCCCTGCCGGGGTTTTTCTTGCCAGCGATCGAGTAGGCGATGTTCGTTTCCGACACTACAGTTCAGCAGGATCTGCGTGGAGGCTGCCCGCCTTGGCTGGCAGGATTCAGGCGACCTGTCCGGGCAATGCTCAAACGGGACCTAACCTGTGACATTCTGATCGTAGGCGCCGGAATCACGGGCGCGCTGTTGGCGCAACATCTGACCGCGCTTGGTCACCGGGTCTGTGTGATAGACCGCGAGCGCGCTGGCTTCGGTAGCACCACTGCCAGCACTGCGATGCTGCAATGGGAGATCGATTGCCCCTTGAGTGAGCTCACCAACTTTTATGGCTTCGAGCGCGCCGCCAATATTTATCGACGTAGCCATCAGGCGGTGGCGGGTCTGAGGGGGCTGGTCGACGATCTGGGATTGCGATGCGCTTTCCGTCATCGGAGTTCGCTCTACCTCGCGGCAGGAGACGTTGGAGCCGCGGAATTGCTCGCCGAGCATCAGCTTCGCGAAAGAGCGGCACTCCCTGGGGTCTACCTCGATTATCCGACTTTGCGCCGCGAGTTCAACTTCGATCGGGAAGCAGCAATCATCTCTCCCGGATCCGCGGATGCCGACCCCTTGTTGCTGGCGCATGCGCTCTTGGCGCAAGCGATCCAGCATGGCGCAACGATGTTCGATGCACAGGCTGTCTCCTATGACAACTTCGGGCACGGCCTCATCGTCGGCCTGGAAAGCGGTCACCAGATCGAAGCGAAAAATGTCATCCTGGCGACTGGATATGTCATGCCGGACTTCCCGAAAACCGAACTCCATAGCACAGCCTCCAGTTGGGCCATCGCCACGCCGCCGCAAACGCCTGAGGCGCTATGGCGGGATGGAGTTCTGATCTGGGAAGCGTCGGAAGACTACCTTTATGCAAGGGCCACCGCGGATAATCGCATCGTGATCGGCGGCGAGGACGACGACACTGTTACTGAGCCCGACGAGCGCGATGGATTGATGCCTGAGAAGGCCGCGACGATCCTGAGAAAGCTCTCGCTGCTCAGGCCGAACGCAGTCGCGAAGGCCGAGATGATCTGGTCGGGCGCTTTTGGTCAAACCGATGACGGCTTGCCTCTCATTGGTCGGGCGCCAGGGATGCCCAGCCTGTTCGCTGCCTATGGCTACGGCGGCAATGGCATCACCTTCAGCTTCTTGGCCTCGCGCATGATTGCGAAAATGATCGGAGGCGACCAAGAGGAGTGGTACGACGACTTCGCCCTCGACCGCCCCGTTCCAAAGACGTAGCGGGCGCCGCTGCGTGTTTTGCGGCTCCCATGCACGCGGCAGGCCTGATAGCGGCTGCCACCGACGAGTACGATACCCAAGCTGTGCTCAAGCAAGCTGCGACAAAAAATTACGACCCGCCAAAGAGATAAGCCGGAACGGCCGGGGCGCTCGCGCATTCCTTTTGATCGGAGAAGGCGTCATGGCCAAGTTTCGAATAACAACCAAGGACGCAACGGGACGGCTCCATTCGCGATGCTGGCCGCGTGCCTGGGACTGCAACTTCCGGCAGCAGCAAACGAGATCAAGCTGGTCGATCCCGTTCTGCCCTCATTTCTCGATGACCTGATCATTCGCGGTTTGACGCTGGGCACCTCGCAATTCGATCTGCGCGTTCACGCCATCAAAGCGACGTCACGATCAACGTCTTGAAGCGCTGGCATGACAGCAACGCCCACGTCACGATGATCAAGACCAAATAGGGGTCGTCGGACGCGCTCATATACTTCTCGCGGGAGAGCTCATGCAGTCTTCTCACGAGACGAAGGCGACAGGGATGATGAGCGGGGCCAGGCTCCGGTCGACGGCGAATGAGCCAGCAAGCGAAGTCGGCCAACGCGCAGCAATGGCGCGTCGCAGCCGCAGGAAAGTCGGTCAACGCTCGAACCGACGAGGGGCGTATTGGTTAGAGCACAACCGCTGTGCTCCACTTTAGCTACGTGAGTTGGCTATCCTTGCTGCCGCGCCGATTGATGCCCCCACTGCCGATCGAGCGCCGGTCGAGGCCTGACTGGCACGCGACGCATGTTCGCGCACCGGGCATTGCTACGCGGCGCGCTTCCGGGATCTCCTCCCCGCAGGCTTGGCAGTAGAGTTCTCCGGGGCCCGTGGGCAGTTTGGCGCGTGCAAGCCTGACCGCATCGTTGATCGAGTCGTCGATCTGATCTTGAACCGCCCCGTCTGGGGCCCATCCATTCGCCATGGTTACCTCCCATCTCGATCTACTGAGATGGTGCGTAGGCAAGGCATCTTCAATTACATGGCACAAGATGGCTGAGCGCGTTACCGCCTTCGTGGTCAGCGATTCGGACGACAGTGGCCGATGGACACGCCGATCCTCCTAATGTGAAGCGAAAACTGGGAACTCGTTTCGCGGGCTGTCGGCAGACAGATCTGGATCATGCCTGCTTCGCCCGATCAAGCGTCGTCATAATCCAGATTGCACACTCTATGGCGCCGGCCGCAGGCGTAATCAGTAGGGCTTGGAAGTCCTGCCAACGCTTACTCGGCATCGGGATCCCGACCGTGGCGTCGGTCGAGCAGTCGCATAAATGGCGTGACGGTCACGCCGTGCATTACGACTGACATGAGGATGATGAGCCCGACAAGCGCCCAAAGCCGATCGCTTTGCTCGACCTCCCCGATCCGGTTCAGGCCGTAGGCGAGATAGTAAATCGAGCCAACCCCGCGGATCCCGAAGAAGGCGAGCGTAGCCTTCTCCGTCCTGCTCGCGTTGTGACCCAGCAGCCCGACCAACCCCGTGACCGGGCGAACGACGAGGAGGATGGCTAGCGCGGTCGCAACCTCGATCCATCCAAGTGGAGCCAGCAATCCGCTAATCAAGGCACCGCCCAGCAGCAGCAGGAGCCCCATCATCGCCATTCGTTCGACCTGCTCCGTCAGCTCGTGCATAGCGAGCTGAAAATCGTGGCCCCGGTCGGCGTGGCGGAAGGTCAGCGCGGTCACAAAGACGGCGAGAAAGCCGTAACAATGGATTAGCTCAGTCAGCCCGTACGAAACGAACGTCGCAGAGATTGCAATGAGCCCGTCACCAGTTCGCGAGAACTGCGTCTTGCCGGGAGCATGGAAGGTCAACCAGCCGAACGCTCGCCCAACGGCGTAGCCCGCCGCGACACCGGCGCCGATTTCCCAGAGTACGTTGTACATTAGCCATTCTGCCAGCCACGGCCTTCCCGTCGCGGCCGCCAACGAGAGAGCAATAGCGAGATGGACAAATGGGAAGGCGAAGCCATCGTTCAGACCGGCCTCCGAGGTAAGCCCGAAGCGAACCTCATCCTCTTCACCAGAGCTTGGCGGCCCGACTTGAACGTCGGCGGCCAGAACGGGATCGGTTGGTGCGAGCACTGCTCCCAGCAACAGCGCCAACGCCCATGACAGCCCCAGCCACCAAACTCCGACGAGCGCGATAGCCGCGATGCTTAACGGCATGGTGATCACGAGCAGCCGCCAGGTTACCGTCCATGTCCTAAAATCGAAAACCCGGTCCAACTTCAAGCCTGCACCCATAAGTGCAATAATGACCACCATCTCAGAGAGCCGCTCGGTCATCTGGGGGTAGCGCATGGGAAGCGGATCGAGAGCGATCCAAGGAAGCGAAAAGATCGCTGCTCCCAAGACAAGACAGACAATCGGCAGAGACAAAGGCAGACGCCGCAGGGCCAAAGGCAGCCACACGGCGAGTGCGATGAGAAACCCCGCGCCCGTCAGAAGAAAAATATAGGGATCGTGAGCGAAGTCGGGTGTGAGGTTCATCGTACTCAACCAGTTACTCTGCAGATCGATCCCGCCGGCAGCGAAGTTTTCGGCATGAGCATGACTTAGCCCGGCGGAGCAGCTCATCCTTCGCAACATGCTTGGCGTGAAAAGTTGGTAGCCCGCAGCGCTGTTCTCTCAGCTCTGCCCTAGTCTGCGCGGGCGGCCACTCAACGCCACGAGGTGGCGCAGGGGCAACCGTAGCTTCCTGCTGCCGAGTGTCGGCGCTTGCGGGAAGGCTGTCGAATCGTCCCCGGACTCTCACGCCGCTCTCTCCCGCGGATTATCGCATGTCTGGACGTGGCGTCTCGAAGATCCCGCTGGGCGATGTCATAGGCTTCATCAAGCAGCCCGCCGGGCCGCCGCGACCTGATGCCTGCAGGCGCCATGTTCCGGCAGATCGCGACCTCCTCCAGCGCCTCGTTGAGGAAGCGCACCGGCGAGCCGAGGGCGGGCGGAAGGCCCAGTTGATCCAGCTGCCGGTCGAGGCGCACGACATGGTCGAGCACGCGCCACCCCCATTCCGCTGTCCCGTCGGGGCGGAATGCGGCGAGGACATGCTCCTTGACCTTGGTCTCTATCTTCAGCGCGTCGACAGTGGATTCCGCCGCGCCGCCAGCGCCGGAGCCGTCGACCTGGTCCCGCGTCGGGTCGAAGCCACGGACACCGCCGGCGCCGATCCGATCGAACAGGCCGGAGAGCCACACCCCGGCTTGCAGGCAGTACTCCGCGATGCCGCCGGCGCTCGCCTCCGCATGCAGGGCCGAGGCGTTCGGGTTCCACATCCGCTCCCGTCCACCTCGCAGTTTCTGCGTCTGCGGCTGGAACTCCGGCTTGATCTCCATGATCTGCTGAAGCTGGCGATGCAGCCCGCGGGTCGTCTCGCTCCGGGAGGCCCAGAACATGGCGAAGCCGTCCATTCCGTGAGGCGGCTTCCCGGCGAGCTCAGCCAGGCGCCTCACCCGCAGCGGGCTTTTCCGCACCGCCTCGAGCTTGCCGTTCGTCACCACCCGGTTGATGGGCCCGCGCCGCTTGTTCCCGCCGATCTGGGCATCGATCTGATCGATGGTGAAGCCGCAGAGGTACATCACGGACGCCTGCCAGCGCTCGAGGTCCCGGAGCTTCGACCGGCGCTCCTTCGTCTCGAACTGGATCGCGGCGATCTCGGCCGCGTGGGCGGCGGTCTGCGCCGCCGTCGCATTGGCTAGCGATGCCTCGCGCGCCTTCCTGGCCCGCTCTCGCTTCGCCTTCTTCGCGGCGGCAAGCTTCCGCGCCGCGCTGGCGCGCTTGCAGCCCTTGGAGCAGCCGCCTGGGCACGGCAGCTTGTAGACGCCGGCACATTTCGACTGGCGGGCGGCGAGGCGTTCGGCCCGCGCCTGTTCCGTGGCGAGCTTCTCGGCCGCGATCTCTTCCTTGGTCCGATGCTTGGCCATGCCGCCCTCCTGATGCGAAGACGGCCGGCAGCGACATGCCACCGGCCGAGGGTATTCCGCGCTCGCGCCGGCTTAGGCGACGGCGTCGGCGAGATCCTTGGCGACCTTGAACTTCGCGACCGTCTTGGCCGGGACGTTGATGGTGGCGCCAGTGGACGGATTGCGGGCAGTGCGAGCCTCGCGCTTGTCAGCCTTCAGCTTGCCGATGCCGCCGAGCACCACTTCTTCCCCTGCCTTCAGGGTCTTGGCGACGACGCCGGCGAGCGAGCCGAGGATGGCCGAGACGTCGGCCTTGGACTTGCCGGTCTCGTCGGCGATCGCGGCGATGAGTTCGTTCTTGGTCACTCAACTTCTCCGTTAGGGCCACTATGGGCCGGGATATTCCGCGGTCTGCGGAATCTCAGATGGCGCGGGCGCGGCGATTGCGACCCTGGCCGGTTGATCCAAATACCTTGGCCGAGCGAGGCAGCGGCTGCCGGCCGCGGTCCTCGGCGCGGTCTTTAGCGCGGGCCGCTGCGAGTTCAGCCTCTACCTTCGTCGGAAAGATCTCGGCAACCGGCTTGCTGTTCTCCTTGGTGACGACGCCTTCGATCACCACCGTCCGCACGCCGATGCCAAGCGCCTGGAACCGTGCGATCCAGCCGTCCCTGTTCGGTGACGGATCGGCCCAGAATTCGCGGGTGAGCTTGGTCTCGGTCATCATTCCTTGGCCTGACGCGATGCCGCCAAGCTCCGCTTCACCTTCCGCGACTCCAACCGACAGAGCGACGGAGCGTTCTCACAAGCCATTCTTTCCGCCTTGGGCGCGTGGCCGATAGGCCGGTTTTCATGCTGCCTCGGATCAGCTTTCAACGCCTCTCCTCATCAGCAATCGTTGGCCCCTCTGCAGGGATGGAGGGGATCTTGCCATTTCCACCGCAGAGGGAGTGCTCCGACTAGCCGTCAGCTGCTGGCCCGGCACCGAAGAAGATCAGCGCGAATGCGCCCGCGCGCTCGACAAGAGCAGCGTGACAGCATTTCGGCCAAGGCGTACGCGGCGACTGTGAGCGGTGCGCTGACCCGCCATAGCCGCGCATGTCCGGCGCGACGCATCGCCAGCCGGCCGCAGCCAGCTCGTCCAACTGACGGCGCCAGATGATGGAAAATCCGGGCAATCCGTGGAGGAAGATCATCAATCGCCCATCCGCTGGCCCAGCCTCCAGCCACTCGGTGGCGTGCCGCGGTGTTTCGAGGCGGTGACGGATCAGGTCGTTCATCGGCTTTGCTCCAAGGGTGACTCGGCAAGCCCGGCACCTCCCGGCCTCAGGGTCTTGATCAACCGCGCAGTCGGCCCGAACTGAGTCATCTCAGTGCCGGCCAGCTGGAAGCCGAGCGATTGATAAAATGGCACTGCGTACCTGCCCGAGACGACCCGAAGCGAACGTGTCTGGCTCGCCAGAAGGTCTTGTTCGGCGCGCAGCAACAGGGCTCGCCCTTCAAAGCGGTCGACTGCGCTATTGCGTAGGCGCACTGGCTCTGCGTGGGCTCCAGTGACTGCAGCACCGGCAGCTTTTGGAACGCCTGAACGACCAGCACGAATACGTTGAGATAGAGCGCCGTCGTTGCAGACGCGCCGTAGACGATGCGCGCCCAGCGATGAGCTTTTCAGTGCCGATGCGGCGACGGCCAGCACGATCAGCGAGGCCACGCCAAACATCAGGCCCGGTGTCAATCTGCCGAACGGGAACAAGAACCCGGACTGGTTGCGACGGTCGTCACCAGGAACACCGCCTGCAAGACCGGGAGCCAGCGGCCGGCAGCCAAGGCGGGCATCGCCACCAGCCCGGTCGCGATCGCGACCAGGCTGATGGCGACATGCGCCGTGAGGAGTGTGTCGAGCGGCATAACGTGGGTCATGGCGGGTCTCGTAGTCGATCGCGCAATAGCTGACGCAGTGAGGCCGGCCGGTTCAGCTTCGGATGAAGGCGAGCAAGTCCGGGTTCACGATGTCGGGATGGGTCGTGCACATGCCATGCGGCAGCCCTCATAAGCCTTGAGCGTGCCGTTCTTCAGCAAATTGACCGCAAGCAGCGCCGAGTTCGCGATCGGCACGATCTGGTCGTCGTTGCCATGCATCACCAGCACCGGAACCTCTACAGCCTTCAATCATCGGTGAAGTCGGTCTCGGAGAAGGCCTTGATGCAGTCGTAGTGGGCCTTGGCGCCACCCATCATGCCCTGGCGCCACCAGTTCTGGATCACGCCCTGATCGACCTCGGCGCCCTCGCGGTCGAAGCCGTAAAACGGTCCGGTGGGCACATCAAGGAAGAATTGTGACCGGTTTCCGGCCGTAGACTGCCTGAAGCCGTCGAATACCTCGACCGGCACGCCGCCGGGATTCTTCTGTGACTTGACCATGATCGGCGGTATGGCGCAGATCAGCACGGCCTTGGTGACACGGCCGGGCTTGGCCGTGGCGACGTAACGTGCGACCTCGCCGCCACCGGTCGAATGACCGATATGGATCGCGCCCTTCAGGTCCAGAGCGTCGGCAAGTTCAGCGACATCGGCGGCGTAGGTGTCCATCTCGTTGCCGGTGTCGGTGTGGCTGGAGCGGCCACGGCCGCGCCGGTCATGGGCGATGACCCGATAGCCCTTCGCGAGGAGAACATCATCTGGTTGTCCCAGTCATCGGCGCTCAGCGGCCAGCCGTGGTGGAAGACGATCGGCGTGGCGTCCTTCGGACCCCAGTCCTTGTAGAAGATCTTGGTGCCGTCAGTGATTTTGAGAATGCTCATAGCTCTGTTCCTTTCGTGAGATATCGCGTCGAGAGAGGATGCCGGCCGGGGGACCACGAACACCCCCGGTAAGCCTAAGTGTCGATAGTCGACTTCGACTACAGCCCTTGCAGATGCCGCAGAATGTCGGCCGCTCGCTCGCCGATCACGGCGCAAGGAGCCTGGGTGTTGCCGGTCGTGACACGCGGCAGCACCGAGCCATCGGCGATCCGCAGGCCGGCGATCCCATGCACCGCGAGCTTGGGATCGACCACCGACATGTCATCCGAGCCCATTTTTGCGGTGCCGCACTGATGCCAGTAGGTCACCGCAGCATCTCGGATGAAGGCATCGTCGACCTGACGACCGGTTCCGGGGATACGTTCGGCGCTGACGAACGGCTTGAATGCGTCGCTGCTGCCGATCTCGCGGCAAAGCTTTACACAAGCCCGAGCCGCTTCCAGGTCGCGCGGATCCGACAGCATGTTGGCGTCGACGACAGGCATCTCGCTCGGATCGGCAGACTTGAGGCGTATCCGACCACGACTATGGGGCTGGGCAAGCCCTGCGAACATCGTCCAGCCATGGTCAGGCACCCCTAGAAGAGCCGTCCGCTCACTCGGAACCGGGAACTCCACCTGGCAGAAGAGCAGATCCGGCGCGGTTAGGTCGGGCCGGCTCTTCCAGTAGAGGGTCGCTTCGCTGCCGCTGTTGCGGGGCGCAAGCGGCTCACGATACTCCCACGTACAGCCGAACGAGACGTGATCTTGCAGATTGCGGCCAACGCCGGGGAGGTGCTGGATGACGGGAATGCCGAGCCGCGCGAGTTCGTCGCGATCACCCACGCCTGACAGCATGAGCAGCTTGGGCGTATTGATTGCACCGGTCGAGATCACGATCTCGGTGCTTGCCTTGATCGCCGAGATCGACCCGGCTCGTTCGATCTCCACACCGATAGCGTGGCGCCCGTCGAACAGCACACGCCGAACGACGGTCTCGGTCAGGATCGTCAGGTTCGGATGATCGGCGATCGGCCGGACATAGGCACGGTAGAGGGATTGTCGTCGTCCCTCGCGAACCAGCATGTCGGCATAGGCAACCCCGCCGACGCCTTCCATCATCTCACCATTGGGATGATCGAAGCGAGGGATGCCGAGACCTTCCGCTGCATCCAGCAGGGCGCCTGCGATCGGGCTTGGGCCCTTCGCAGGCTGGACCCAGACCGGGCCGGTCGTGCCCCGGTATTTGGCGTCCGGCTGACCCTGCCAGTTCTCGATCCGACGATAGATGTCGAGGACTGAAGCGTAGTTCCAGTTGGGATCGCCCGTCTCCGCTGCAAAATGGTCCCAGTCGCTGCGGTGGCCGCGCGCCCAGACCATGACGTTCACGCTGGAGCCGCCGCCGAGACCCTTGCCCATCGACATCGAGAGAGCTCGGCCGTCGAGGTGCGGGTTAGGCTCGGCCTGGAAACCCCAGTCGCGATCCGTGCCGAGATTGGTGGGCCACAGAGCGGGATCCAGCACGGATTCCGCTTCGTCGTCGGGCCCGGCCTCGATCAGAAGGACGGAACAAGCCGGGTTCTCGGCCAACCGGCGCGCAACCACAGAGCCCGACGAACCGGCGCCGCAGACGATGAAGTCGTAGGTGGTCTCGAGGTTGGCTTTGCGTTCGGCCTGGTGTTCGCGCGCGCGTCGTTCGAAGCCCCCGGTATCGCCGGGGGCGGAGGCGTCAGTCATGGTTCGATCTTTCCAGTTCGGCGCTGGGCCGTTTCGAGGACCGCGGTACGCGGCTGGCCGGTTACTTCGCGGCGGATGCTGCCTGCCGAGCGGCCTGGTCGATCACATCGGCCACGACCTTGGGCTGCGTCACGAAGAGGGCATGACTGGCCGAGACCTTCGTGACCTTTGCGCCGATGCGCTTGGCCATGTGATCGAGCATCGCCTGATCGAAGGCCTTGTCCTCGCTGGCGATCACGGCCCAGCTCGGCTTGGTGCGCCAGGCGGCGTTCTTCAGCTTGGTGCCGAAGGCCGACAGGTTGATCGGCACCTGCGAGTCACGCATGAAGGCGACATCTGCATCGGAGACATCGTGCGCGAAGCCGGCCTTGAACTTGGCGCGGTCGACGAAGGCGAAGCCGTCCTGCGCCTTGTCGAGGACGAACTCGGTCGGCGGGGCGAAGCCCTCGTACTGCTGCGCCGTCGTCTCTCCGGCATCGGGAGACAGCGCCGAGACGTAGACGAGGCCGGTGACCTTGGGATCGACGCCCGCTTCGGTGATGACGGTGCCGCCCCAGGAATGGCCGACGAGGATCGTGGGCCCGTCCTGCCTGTCGACCGCCCGCTTGGTGGCGGCGACGTCGTCTTCGAGCGAGGTCAGAGGGTTCTGGACGATCGTCACGCGGTAGCCGCGAGCCGTAAGCAGGTCATAGACACCGCGCCATCCCGATCCATCGGCAAAAGCGCCGTGGACCAGAACGACATTCTTGGCAGGCTGCGCCGTGTTTGCAGGCTGGGCGAGAGCGGCCTGCGACATGGTGCCGATGGCGGCTGCGGCGAGAAGGGTGTTGCGGATGGACTTGTTCATGACAGCGCTCCTGTGTTTTGATTTCGCAGTAAATGTTATTGTGATAACAATGTGCCGGTTGTCGCCATCCTTGTCAATCTGACATTTGTCGCGATATATGTTTTCGAGATCACGGTCCCGTGAACCGCAGTGAAAGGCCTGCCGATGACCGATGCGACCACCGCTCCACCCGTGCCGCTGGAGGACCAGCTCTGCTTCTCGATCTACTCCGCGGAGATCGCGATCCAGCGGGCCTATAAGCCGTTGCTCGATGGCCTCGGGCTGACCTATCCGCAGTATCTCGTGCTCAACGTATTGTGGCGTGAGGACGCGCAGACCGTCGGCGGCATCGCTCAGCAGCTGGCCCTGGAATCCAGCACGCTGACGCCACTACTGAAGAGAATGGAAGCGGCCGGGCTGTTGCGCCGCACCCGCAATCCCGAGAATGAGCGCCAGGTGATCATCGCTCTCACCCCGGACGGTGACCGTCTTCGCTTTCGTGCCGGCTGCCTGAACGCTAATCTGCTCGAAGCGTCCGGCCAGACGGTCAGCGACCTTGGGAAGCTCAATCAGCTCATCCGGGATCTTCGCGATGCGATCTACGCCCATACCGGCGCCTTAGGCGGAGGGGAGCCGGGAATGGATCCCGACCCCAAGGGCTGACGGCGAGAGCCAAGGCTACTTAGACCGTCGGCACGGTCCCGCCATCGATGACGTATTCGGTCCCGGTGATGCTTCCGGCTCGGTCCGAGGCGACGAAAGCGATCAGGCTCGCGACTTCGTCGGTGCTGGCCGGGCGGCCGATCGGAATGCCCCCGAGGGAATCCATGATCATCTTCGTGCTCGCCTCGACGCTGACGCCCTGTTGCTCGGCGAGGCGCTCTGCGAAGTGGATCGATCCTTCCGTAGCAATCCAGCCCGGCGAGACACGGACGACTCGCACGCCTTTGGGGGAGACCAGCTTCGAGAGGCTCTTGCTGTACGAAGAAAGCGCCGCCTTCGCCGCCGCATAACCGACTGTCGCTTCCGGCAGCGGCATGACGCGCTGAATGGAGGTGACGTGGACGACGACACCGCTGCCTTGCGCCGTCATAGCCGGCACAAGCTCGCGATCGAGGCGAATGGCCGGCATCAGGTTGAGGTCGAGCTCCTTGCGCCATTTCTCGTCGGTCAGGGCCTCATACCCTCCTGCCGGGGCGGAGGAGCCGCCCAGCATGTGCACGATGATGTCGACGCCGCCCAAACGCTCCCGAACGGCCTGCGCCAGCTGCGCGCAGCCCTCCGGCGTCGTGAGATCGCCGCCGACGAACATTTCGGCCGGCAGATCCTCCGGTTTCGACCTGGCGCTGGTCAGGACCTTGGCGCCCAGCTCCCGGAAGAGTTGGACGGTTGCGGCGCCTGCGCCACGTGTGCCGGACGTCACGAGCGCCCGCTTGCCTTCGAGGCTGATGAACGGGTTCACAAGGTGATCTCCAGTTCGCCGATCTTGTCGCCTTCCAGGCGGAAGAAATGCCGCAGGTCGATCGGGCTGCCCGGGAAATTGCCCTCGACGTGGCAGGTCACGACGATGCGGCCACGCTCACGTTCGATCGCGATCGGCGTCGACGTCGCTGTGAATTTCTTCGAGTAATCCACCTTCCACTGACGGATCTCTTCTCGACCGGTGTGCACGTAGTTCTCATCCCGGACAGTAGCGGTGTCCGAAAAGCAATCGGCCATCGCCCGGGGATTGGAATCGCGGCCTGCAGTAAAGTATTGAGCGATCGCTGAAGGCAGTTCAAGAGACATTGTTGCCATCCTCATGCGTTAAATTATACAGAATTGGCCGCCGGCTGACCTGTTTAGATCTTGCTTCAGCGGCTGCTTCACGGACATCAACTTAGCGATGGACAGCGGAACTGATAATCGGGATAAATTGGGATGAAACGTTGCGAAATCCGGGACAATGATCGGCCACAACCTCATCGAGCTGGATGCCGTCATGGCCGTCGCGCGTCGCAAGTCGTTCCGGGCGGCGGCCGTCGAACTGCAGATTTCGACAACGGCTTTGAGCAACCTCATCGCGAAGTTCGAGAAGCAGCTCGGCGTCCGTCTGTTCAATCGGACGACCCGAAGTGTTTCCCTCACCGATGCAGGACGGAACTTCGTCGAAGAGATCGGGCCCGCTCTTGTCGAGATTCACAGCGCTATGGACAGCGCCATGTCGCAACAAGAGGTGCCATCCGGGACAATCAGGATCAACGCGTTCCCTACAGCAGCCCGGGAGATCCTGGAGCCGGTGATCCTAGAATACCTGCGTCGATATCCGCAGGTTCATATCGATCTTGTGACGGAAGGTCGTCTGCTCGATGTCGTCGCCGACGGCTTCGATCTTGGCGTCCGAAGTGCCGACTTGGTGCCCGACGACATGATCGCTGTTCCCATCGGCAAGGCCCGCTTCTACGTCGTGGTGGCCTCGCCAGCCTATCTGGAGATGCAAGGCAAACCGCGGGTCCCGCTCGATCTGCTCAATCACGCCTGCATCCGCATCCGCCTGCCCAATGGCGGCATCTACAAATGGCACTTCGAGAAAGACGGCCAGCCGATCCAAGTCGACGTCAAGGGTCCGATTACCCTCGATGAAGCCAGCCTCTCACGAACTGCCGCCCTCAGAGGGATCGGCTTGGGGCTCTTCATGGAGTCGGATGTTCGTGAGGAGATCGAGGCCGGCCGCTTGATCAAAGTCCTTGACGACTGGATTAAACCGGTCGCGCCGCTGTGCCTCTATTACCCTGGTCGGAAGAACCCATCCGCTGCATTCAAAGCATTCATCAATCTCGCACGCGATTTTACCACAGCTTCAAATGCCGATCCCGGGCCACGTCGCGGTTAGGCCTCATAACTTTGAAGGTCCGGTTTTGGGCGGGTGGCGAATGGCAGCTAGTGGCGGCGCAAGGCCGCCACTCGTACGTTGAATTTGCCATGGCGACCTTCTCGGCTCCTGCGGAGTTCGGAGAGCTCGACGCGCAAGCCTGTTACCTCTTCGCCGAAATCGGATCGAGCCCGGTCTTTCGAATCGTCTCCGCCGCGTCCACGCCGCCCAGACAAGCGATAAGCGCCTTCGCGGCCTCGGTTTCCTTGGCGTCGGCGGCGAGCCCGGCCGAGAACACCGTGACGCGCTGCACCGCCTCGGGCAGCGTGCCGACGAAATCCAGCCCTTCGATCGGGATAAGCTCGCTGACTTGCTGAAAGCCGAGCTCCGCCTCTCCGCGGGCCACGATGGTGCCGACGCGCTCGCTGAATATCTTCTTTGCCTTAGCCATCACCTTGCCGCTTGGATCAAGCTTCGGGAAAAGCTCCTCGGACAAATAGGTGCCGCTGGCACTGGCCGAATAGGCGATCGACTTGGCCTCCATCAGCGTATTCTTGAGCGCCTCGACCGTCGAGATGTCAGGCTTTGGTGCTCCTGCCTTGACCGAAAGGCCAATCGCCGAACGCGCGAGATCGGTGCGGGTGCCGGCCATGCCCTTGCCGTCCTCGACCAGCTTGTCGAAGGCTTCTCCCGCCAAGATTACGACATCGGCCGGCTCACCGCGCGCGAGCCGATTGGGAATCGCATCGGGCGCCGCGCCCATCGAGGCGCCATAGGCGCTGACAACCTTCTGGCCGATCTTCAACTCGCAGGCCGGTACAAGCTCTTTGTAAGCGGCGGTGAAACCGCCCGAGCTGATGACATTGACGTCAGCAAATGAGGGCTGGGCACAGAGCAGCGCGCTTACGGCGACAAAGGCGGTGCGATCTTTTGTCATAGATTGTCCTCCTTCGTCGGATGTTGCGGCCGGGATTTAAGAGGTGCAAGAGCAGGGACGGCAAATCTGCGTCCGCGCCCGCCAGGTCCGCTTCAATGAGGTCAGCAGCAAAGCTTGTCCCAGCTTCGACGTCCGCAAGGACGAGATCGGGCGGTTGGTCTGACAGCGATGTCGGGCGCTGTGTCTGGCTGAGCGCTCCGCGCCTATGATCCACGTGCCATCTGAAGTCGAACGCGTTCGAGCAACGAGCTCCAGGCGGTTTCATGGGACGGAGTGATCGGCTCTGCTTCGGCAGCCATCGAAGAAGCGGCATCTCGCCGGGCGCGCTTCTTGCTCACCCGATCCCGAACCGCTTCGCGCCTCACACAATAGGCCGTCGAGCGCTTCTGCATTGCCATCTACCCCTTGCCCCAAAGGGCAAGGTAGTCGGGCGACTACCGCTGCGTCGCCAGCATTTGACATACCGCCGAGCGATAGTCGGGGCACTCGGTAGGCGCTGCTCAAAGAAGCGGCAGGGCGATCAACGTGCCCCGCCCTACCACAATCGCCACCCTGATCCAGGCGCCGCGAACGTCAGTGTCAAACGGCCCGCAAAGTTGCCCCCCGATCGGCGTCCAATGTTGACCCCTTGAGTATGCTTCGCGGCGAGGGGCGGCGCGGCGGAGCTGGTCTGGATTGCGCAGCCGCGCCGGCTCCGGATCGAT
>NZ_JAWDID010000077.1:0-21828 GCF_032464875.1 Allobosea rubneri | reverse complement strand
CTCCTCGCCGCGGCGACCACGACGCTCTTCGCGCGGCTCAGCCGGCGGCAGGGAGTCGAGGCCCGGGCCTTCCCATTCGATGGCCTTGCCGGTCAGCTTCTCGATCGCCGCGACCAGCTTGTCGTCATGGCGCGTCACGATGGTGAAGGAGGCGCCTTCGCGCCCGGCGCGGCCGGTGCGGCCGATGCGGTGGACATAGTCCTCGGCATGCGTCGGCACGTCGAAGTTGAAGACGTGGCTGACGGCGGGAATGTCGAGGCCGCGGGCGGCGACATCGCTCGCAACCAGGATCGGATTCTCGCCGGTGCGGAAGGATTCGAGCGCCGCCATGCGCGCGTACTGGTCCATGTCGCCATGCAGGGCGACGGCCGGAAAGCCGTGCTTCTGCAAGGATTTGTGCAGCGTTGCTACATCGCGCTTGCGGTTGCAGAAGACGATCGCGTTCTGCAGGTCCTTTGCGTCGCGGATGAGCTTCCGCAGGACATCGCGCTTCTCGTAATCCTGACTGTTCGAGGCGATCAGGCGCTGGGTGATGGTCGCGGCGGCGGTCGCCGGGCGCGAGACCTCCACGCGCACCGGATTGTGCAGGAACTGCTCGCTGATCCGCGTGATTTCCGGCGGCATGGTCGCCGTGAAGAACAGCGTCTGGCGGGTGAACGGCACCAGCTTGCAGATCCGCTCGATGTCGGGGATGAAGCCCATGTCGAGCATCCGGTCGGCCTCGTCGATGACGAGCAGTTCGACGCCGGTGAGCAGGAGCTTGCCGCGCTCGACATGGTCGAGCAGGCGGCCGGGCGTCGCGATCAGCACGTCGACGCCGCGCGTGATCTTGGCATCCTGGTCGCCGAAGGAGACGCCGCCGATCAGCAGCGCGACCGAGAGCTTCTGGTTGACGCCGTAGCGGGTGAAGTTCTCCTCGACCTGGGCGGCGAGCTCGCGGGTCGGCTCGAGGATGAGCGTGCGCGGCATCCTGGCGCGGGCGCGGCCGTTCTCCAGGATGGTCAGCATCGGCAGCGTGAAGGCCGCGGTCTTGCCTGTACCGGTCTGGGCAATGCCCAGAACATCCTTGCGGGCGAGAACATGCGGAATGGCCTGGGCCTGGATCGGCGTCGGCGTCGTGTAGCCTGCGTTAGTGACGGCCGTCAGAACTTTATCGCTGAGGCCGAGTTCGGCGAAGGACATCGAGGGTTGCGCTTCTTCTGGGTCGGTGACACGTGGCGGGATGACCGATCGACCACCACGGTGGCGCGACTTTGCTTGCCTGCGCGCCTTCGGACGTTCGTGGAATGCAGAAAAAGCAGGGCAAAGTCAACATTCTAGCGAGGTTAGACGATGATGAGCGCGAGAAGCATGGCAGTTCCCGAGCCCTTGGTGCTGGTCCCGGGGCTGAATTGCACCGCAGCGCTCTATGCGCCGCAATGGCCGGCTTTGGCGTCCGGCAGGCCGATTCTTGTCGCTGAAACGAGCTCTGACGAGACTATTGGCGCGATCGCCGAGTGTCTGCTGGCGGCCGCGCCGGAGCGTTTTGCGCTCTGCGGGCTGTCCATGGGTGGCTATGTCGCGTTTGAAGTAATGCGGCGCGCGCCGGAGCGCGTGACGCGTTTGGCGCTGCTGGACACCAGCGCAAAACCTGCGACACCGGAAACCAACCAGCCCCGCGAGCAGATGATCGCGCTCGCCGAAAAGGGAGCCTTCGACAACGTCACGACCTTGCTGTGGCAGAAGCTGGTGGCGCCGGCCCGGCTCGCCGACGAGGCGCTGCGGCTCCTGGTGCGCCAGATGGCCGAGGATGTCGGTGCGGCCGGCTTCGTGCGCCAGCAGCGGGCGATCATGGGGCGGGTCGATTCACGCCCCGGCTTGTCGGCCATCACAG
The DNA here is from genome assembly GCF_032464875.1 of Allobosea rubneri. NCBI lineage: Bacteria > Pseudomonadati > Pseudomonadota > Alphaproteobacteria > Hyphomicrobiales > Alloboseaceae > Allobosea > Allobosea rubneri. Next base: position 19,955 of record NZ_JAWDID010000077.1, on the reverse strand, counting down.
TGCCGAGCCTGGTGATCGTCGGTGCCGAGGACGAAATCACACCGCCGCTGGAGGCGAAGGCAATCGCCAGCGGGATCGGCGCCAGTGCGCGCTATCTGGAGATACCTGGCTGCGGCCATCTTTCGACGCTGGAGGCGCCGGAGATCGTGACGAGGGCTCTGCTCGACTGGCTCGATTGAGGTGTCAGCGCGGGACGACGCAGGGGTCGAGTCTGGTCTCGCCGGCACGCTTTGCGAGCGAACCGGTGACCATCGGGTCGATCATCTGTCCCTTGGCGGCGGCGGAGGCGGCCTGTCGCAGGCCGTCGCGGTCGAGATGCGCCGTCTGGTAGGAGACGAAATTGGCCGCGATTACCGAGAGGAAGGCGATCGCTGCGCCGGCTTTGGCGACATCGGCGACCATGCCGCCATGTTCGTTGCGCAGAAAGGCCATGACGAGGCGCATCGCGCTCTCCTGAAGAAGGCATGGCGTCAGACGCCGACAAGCAGAGAATGCAACCGAGCCTGTAAAGACTTGGTTAGCGACATTCTCACGCGCCGGATGACTGCATAGGCCGCCAGGCCGGAAGGTCAGCTCGCGAAGGGCAGGGTACCGATGCCTCGATCGCCCCCTTCGAGCTTGGCGCGGTTCTCCCGGAAGACCCGGCGCAGTTCTGCCAGCACGGCTAGCACCGCAGGTCGCTGGCGGGCGATCTCGTGCGAGACGAGGAAGATCGCGTCGGCGGTCGCCTCGGGCGGCTCCTCGATGCGGACGAGGTTTTCGTCGGCGTCGGCGATGAAGCAGGGCGCCATCGAGACGGCGCCGGAAGAGCGGATGCTCTCGTAGCGTGCAGCGGAATCGGCGACCCGTGCCGCGATCGGCCGGCCGGCAGCCCAGGCGAGGATGTGTTCGTCGATCCGCGACGAGACATCGCGGCTGACCGAGATGATCGGTGCACTCGCAGGGTCGACGCCGCGCCTGGCATAGAGCGCCTGCACGAGCCGGCCGACCTTCTGGCCGAAATAGCCAGTGTCCTCCGGCGGCTTGCGCATGCGGATCGCGATCTCCGCCTCGCCGCGCGCGAGGTCGAGCCGCTCGCGCGTGCTGAGGATGACGATCTCGACGCCGCCGGCAGCCGCCGACAGCCTCGTCGCATTCATGGTCAGGAGCAGGCTGATCGAGGTCGTTGCAGTGATCCGCACCGGCGCGTCGTCGGCGGGCAAGGCCGCCTTCGCACGATTGGCGAAGCGGGCGGCGGCCGCGGCGACTGCCGCCGCCTCCTGCGCCAGCGCGGCACCAATCTCGGTCGGGATCAGCCGGTTGGCGCCGCGCCTGAACAGCGGGAAACCCAGCCTTGCCTCGAAGCTGCGCAGCCGTCTTGCGACCGTGGTCTCGCTCAGCCCGAGCGCCACCGCCGCCACGGCCAGCGCACCGGCGGTCGCGACCGCGTGGAAGATCTCGATATCCTCCCAAGGCAGGGCCCCGGGCAGGCCGTCGCGTCGAGATGGAGGGGAAGCAGGCTGCCCCATGCGATCAGCTGCCAGCGGCAGGGCGTGGAGGCAGGGCGCTCCGGCGTTTCATGGCAGGCACAGGATGAGAGGTTTCGCATGCGGACAGGATGTCCGCATGGCGCCGTTGCCGCAGCCCGGCAGGAATGCGGGGGAGCCCGGCGCGCGCGCTGCTGCCGGGCCGCGAGATCACAGGTCGATCAGCTCGCCGGCGAAGGCGGCGCGTTCCTGGATGAAGACGAAGCGGGCTTCGGGCTTGTTTCCCATCAGCCGTTCGACCGTATCCGAGGTCTCCTGCTTGTTCTCGTGGTCGACCATGACCTTGAGCAGCATGCGCTTGGCCGGATCCATGGTCGTTTCCTTGAGCTCGGCCGGCATCATCTCGCCGAGGCCCTTGAAGCGGCCGATTTCCGGCTTCTTGCCCTTGAACACCGTCTCGAGCAGCTCGGCTTTGTGCGCGTCGTCGCGGGCATAGACCGACTTGCTGCCATGGCGCAGCCGGTAGAGCGGCGGCACCGAAAGGTAGAGGTGGCCCTTTTCGATCAGGCGCGGCATCTGGCGCCAGAAGAAGGTGACGAGCAGGGAGGCGATATGGGCGCCGTCGACGTCGGCGTCGGTCATGATGATGACCTTCTCGTAGCGCAGATCGTCCTCGCGGAACTGCGTGCCGATGCCGCAACCGAGCGCCAGGATCAGGTCGGCGAGCTGCTGATTGGCGTTGAGCTTGTCGCGGGTCGCATTGGCGACGTTGAGGATCTTGCCGCGCAGCGGCAGGATCGCCTGCGTCGCGCGGTTGCGCGCCTGCTTGGCCGAGCCGCCGGCCGAGTCGCCCTCGACGATGAAGAGTTCCGAGCCAGCCGCGCCGGCATTGCTGCAATCGGCGAGCTTGCCGGGCAGGCGGAGCTTGCGCGTCGCGGTCTTGCGCGAGACCTCCTTTTCGAGCCGGCGGCGCAGGCGCTCGTCGGCCCGGTCGACTGACCAGTCGAGCAGCTTCAGGGCCTGCTGCGGCGAGGCCGCGAGCCAGTGGTCGAAGGCGTCGCGGACCGCGTTCTCGACGATGCGCGCCGCCTCGAGCGTCGCCAGCTTGTCCTTGGTCTGGCCCTGGAACTCCGGCTCGCGGATGAAGACGGAGAGCATGGCCGTGCACGTCGCCATCACGTCGTCGGAGGTGACCTGCGCCATGCGCTTGCTCTGGCCGATACGCTCGGCGTGATCGCGCAGGCCGCGCAGCAGGGCGATGCGCAGGCCCTGCTCATGCGTGCCGCCCTCGGGCGTCGGGATGGTGTTGCAGTAGGAGGAGCTGAAGCCGTCCTCGCCGGTAGCGAGCCAGGCGACCGCCCATTCGAGCGAGCCGTGGCCGCCTTCCTTGGTGAGCTTGCCGCCGAAGATCGGCTCGGCGACGAGGTCCTTGCCCTCGATCTCGCCGGCGAGATAGTCGCGCAGGCCGCCGGGGAACTTGAACACGGCCTCGGCCGCGACATCGCCTTCGGGCTTGAGCAGGCTTGGCGCGCAGCGCCAGCGGATCTCGACGCCGCCGAATAGGTAGGCCTTGGAGCGCGCCATGCGGAACAGGCGTGCTGGAACGAAATGCGCACCTTCGCCGAAGATCTGGGCGTCGGGATGGAAGCGCACGCGAGTGCCGCGCCGGTTGGCGACGCGGCCGACCGTCTCCAGCGGCCCTTGCGGAATGCCGCGCGAGAAGATCTGGCGGTACAGCACCTGGCCGCGCGCGACCTCGACCTCGAGGCGGTCGGACAGCGCGTTGACGACGGAGACGCCGACGCCGTGCAGGCCACCCGAGGTCTCGTAGGCGCGCGAGTCGAATTTTCCGCCGGCGTGCAGGATCGTCATGATGACTTCCAGCGCCGACTTGCCGGGAAATTTCGGGTGCGGGTCGATCGGGATGCCGCGGCCATTATCGGTGACGGCGAGCGAGCCGTCCTCGAACAGCTCGACATCGATGAAGGTGGCGTGGCCGGCCACCGCTTCGTCCATGGCGTTGTCGATCACCTCGGCGAAGAGGTGGTGCAAAGCGCGCTCATCGGTGCCGCCGATATACATGCCCGGCCGGCGGCGAACCGGTTCGAGGCCTTCCAGGACCTCGATCGCGGAGGCGTCGTAGCCGGTTTCGGACAGGGTGCCGGAGCGGGCAGGGGCGCGTGCCGGCTTCGGCGGCGCGGCGGCGGGGGCGCGTGCTTCCACGCCTTCCAGCCTGCCTTCGTCGTCGCCGAAAAGATCGTCAGCCATCGCTTTTGCGCCCAGGTGATTCGTAACGAGAAAATATAGCGCATTCGCTGCCCGGCAGTGGCAAGCAGGGCGCTACCCGCCCGCAATAGACCGATATGGCCTCGGCAGGAAGGCCGGATGACGAGGCGCGAGACGTAATGTCACTGCGCCGTCACGCTCCGCTGTCAAGAGGCAAGGGAACTTCAGTCGCCGCTACGCGGTTCAGGCATCGTTAACCATGTCGCCCCGATGCTTGCCATTGTCCGGCGCGGGCTTGGCTTGGTCGGTGGTTTGGATATGCTGGTGCTCAAGGGGAGGAATGCCGTGGCGTCGCGTGCCGTAGTGCCGAAGATCAGGCTTGCCGGGCTCGAGCGTGCGGCGCGCCATGCCGGTGAGGCTTTCGCCTATGAGGAGCTCTCCGGCCATCCCGAGACACGCGATGCGGAGTCTGCCCAGCTGCGCCGCCTCTGGTGGCTCGCAGCGGCGGTCGCTCTGGTCGGGCTGGTCGCCCTCGTGCTGCGCTGAGGCGCGTCAGCCCTTCCTCAATCTTTCGCCGCTAGAACGCCTCTGCGGAGGTCGTCATGCGCGTTGTCATCGTCAGTGATTTCGGGGCCGTCAACGGCGGCGCCGCCAAGGTCGCGATCGAGAGCGCGCGTGGGCTCGCCGAAGCTGGCGTCGATGTCGTCTTCGCCTGCGCCATCGGCCCGGTCTCCGACAGACTGGATCATCCGAGGATCGAGGTCGCGCACTATCAGGGCGAAGAGGTCTGGCAGGTCGGCAGCAAGATCGCAGCGGCCCGCCAGGGCATCTGGAACGCCGCCGCCCATGACTTCCTGACAGCGCTGCTGGCGGAACAGCCGCGCGGCGACACGCTCGTGCACCTGCACCAGTGGACCAAGGCCTTCAGCCCGGCGGCAATCGCGGCGGCTGGCGCCAGCGGCCTGCCGGTCGCCATCACCATGCACGACTACTTTTCTTTCTGCCCGACCGGCGCCTATTTCGACTTCAAGACGGGCGCGCCATGCCAGCAGACACCGATGTCGGTCGGCTGCGTCACCGCCAATTGCGACCGGGCGTCCTATGTCCACAAACTGGTCCGGGTCGCCAGGCAGTGGCGTTCGGACGAAGCCATGCGCGGCCTAAAGGCGCCGCTTTTCATCCATGTCAGCGAATTCGCCCGGCGCTTCGCCGAGCCGTTTCTGCCGAAATCGGCCCGCCATGTCGTGGTCGAGAACATGATGGAAGCGCCGCGGCGGGAGCCGGTGGATGCAGGTGCCAACCGGCACGCGCTCTTCCTCGGCCGGTTCACGCAGGAAAAGGCCGGAGATGTCCTGGCGCGCGCGGCGCTCGCCGCCGGCATGCCGGTGCGTTTTGTCGGCGAGGGCCCTCTTGCCGCCGAAATCGCGAGGCTGAACCCCGCCGCCGAGGTGCGCGGCTGGGTGCCCGCTGAGCGTGTCTTCGACGAGATCGCGCAGGCGCGCTGCCTCGTGCTGCCTTCGCTCTGGTACGAGCCGGGTCCGCTGGTGATCGCCGAGGCGCGTTCGCTCGGCGTGCCCGTAGTCCTGGCGCGCACCACCGGCCCGGCGAGCTGGATCGAGGACGGTACCGACGGCATCCTAGTTGACGGCGGCGATGTCGACGGGCTGAGCGACGCGCTTTCGCGGCTGCAGGATGACGCGTTCGCGAGCCGCATGGGTGCGGCGGCGCATCGCCGCTACTGGGCCGACCCACTGACCACCCAGCGCCATGTGTCGCGGACGATCGCCGCCTATCGCGGCTTGCTGCAAGCTGGCGAGGTTCAGGCCGCCAGCGCCTGATCGGAGGCGATTCCCGGCCCGAAAGGCTGCGCTGCAGAAAGCCTGGCTAGAGAATTTTCGGCCATTCCGACGACCTGCTCATGGCGAGCAGGTTGTAGCCCTTGGTGCGGTCGCGCTTGTGGGCGTCGAGTTCGCCAGCCTGCGATATCGGGACGATACGCTCGTCGAGCAGCAGGCGGACCTCGAGGCCGCGTTCATCGAGAATGTGCCGGGTCAAAGCGTGATCCGGATCGGAACCATGATCCTCGTAGATCACCAGCGCGTCGTCGCGCAGCGCGCGCTCCATGCCCGCGAGCGCCTCGCGCTCCACGCCTTCAACGTCGAGCTTCACCACCAGGCGGCGGCCCGTCCAGCCCTGCTGGGCGAGCAGGTCGTCGATGGCGATCGAGGTCACGCTTTCGCCGCCGGAAGCCTCTCCCTGGCTCGCAATGCCGCGAGCTTCGTGTGCCTCCGTATTGAGGCGGACCTCCACGCCAGAACGGTCGAAGATGGCGCGGTGGAAGGCCGTCACGCGGTTGGCATGCGGGGCGATGTTAGCGGAAAGCAGGGCGAAGGTCGTGGCCGAGGCCTCGATCGCGAGGGCCAGCTTGCCGCCGCCGGCGCCGGACGCCACGAAGACCGACCAGTAGCCGATATTGGCGCCGCAATCGACGAATCCGTAGTCGACACCGGCGATCAGGCGCAGGAAGCGCGCCGTTTCCGGCTCGTGGTCATAAGAGCGCAGCAGCATGCGGTTCCAGTAGGGGTCGCTGGCCGGAAAGCTGACCTGCGCATCCGGGGCTAAAGCGATCTTGGCCGTGAGCCCGGCCCAGGCGGCGTTGCCAACGAGCCGGCAGGCCTTGTACAGGCCGCGCTGCATCAGCGGCCGCGACAGTGCTCCGTAGGTGTCGAGCGCGCCAATCAGGGCGCGCTGGCGCCAGTCGCCGGCGGTCAGGCGCCCGGTGCTCCGGTCGATGGCGATGTCGGCTTCGACGGGGGCAGCCATGGGATCGCTCCGCTACAAGGGAGCGCCATCGGTAGCTGAGAGACTTTGCCGAGCGGTAAAGGCCGGCGCGGAAGGGCGAAATATCGGCTAGAGCTTTTTGCGATCACACGGAGCCGTCATTGCGAGCGACAGCGAAGCAATCCAGGGGCGGCGGTGCTCTACGCCTCCTGGATTGCTTCGTCGCTTTGCTCCTCGCAATGACGATCGTGCTTAAAGCAGATCGATATCCGCATCAGCGCGCATTGACGAAAAAACCGGGGCGCAAGCGCCCCGGTTCGTCAGTTGGATCGCGAAACAGGTCGCGGTCGGGAGGTTATCTTCTCCTGAGCGCGACGCTCAGTAGGAGTAGTACATCGCGAACTCGACCGGGTGCGGCGTCATCTCGTAGCGCATCACATCCTGCATCTTGAGCTCGATATAGCTCTCGATGAAGTCGTCGGTGAAGACGCCGCCGGCCTTGAGGAAGGCGTTGTCCTTCTTGAGCGCGTCGAGCGCCTCGCGCAGCGAGCCGCAGACCGTCGGGATCTTCTTCAGCTCGCGCGGCGGCAGGTCGTAGAGATCCTTGTCCATCGCCGGGCCGGGATCGATCTTGTTGATGATGCCGTCGAGGCCGGCCATCGTCAGCGCCGCGAAGGCGAGATAGGGGTTCGCCATCGGATCGGGGAAGCGGACTTCGACGCGCTTCGCCTTCGGCGAGGTCGTCCACGGAATACGGCAGGAAGCCGAGCGGTTGCGCGCCGAATAGGCGAGCAGCACCGGAGCCTCATAGCCCGGGACGAGGCGCTTGTAGGAGTTGGTCGACGGGTTGGTGAAGGCGTTCAGCGCCTTGGCGTGCTTGATGATGCCGCCGATGTACCAGAGGCACTCCTGCGACAGGTCGGCATACTTGTTGCCGGCCATGATCGGCTTGCCGTTCTTCCAGATCGACTGGTGGACGTGCATGCCCGAGCCGTTGTCGCCATAGACCGGCTTCGGCATGAAGGTCGCAGTCTTGCCGTAGCTCTGGGCGACGTTGTGGATGCAGTACTTGTAGACCTGCATCTGGTCGGCCATGTGCGTCAGCGTATCGAACTTCAGGCCGAGCTCGTGCTGGGCCGAGGCGACTTCGTGGTGGTGCTTCTCGACCTTGGCGCCCATGGCAGCCATGGCAGCCAGCATCTCGCCGCGCATGTCCTGCGCCGAATCCTGCGGCGGAACCGGGAAGTAGCCGCCCTTGGTGGCGATGCGGTGGCCGAGATTGCCGCCTTCGTACTCGGTCATGCCGTTGATCGGCAGCTCGACATTGTCGAGCTTGAAGCCGGTGTTGTAGGGGTCGGCAGCGATCTTGACGTCGTCAAAGACGAAGAACTCGGCTTCCGGGCCGACATAGACGGTGTCGCCGATCCCGGTCGACTTGAGGTACGCCTCTGCCTTCTTGGCCATGCCGCGCGGATCACGGCCATAGGGCTCGCCGGTCGCCGGCTCGAGCACGTCGCAGGTGATGACCATGGTCGAGGCCGAGAAGAAGGGGTCGATGCAGGCCGTGGTCGGGTCGGGCATCAGCAGCATGTCGGACTCGTTGATCGCCTTCCAGCCGGCGATCGAGGAGCCGTCGAACATCGTGCCCTCGGCGAAGATCTCCTCGTCGATCATCGAGATGTCGAAGGTGACGTGCTGCCACTTGCCGCGCGGGTCGGTGAAGCGGAAGTCGACGTATTTGACGTCATTTTCCTTGATGGCCTTCAGCACATCCTTGGCGTTCTTCATTTTCGACATTCCTCTCGACTGCAGTTCTCACGACCGGCGTCGTCCGCGGCTTCCTTGCCGCCGGTGCACGCCTGCCGGGTTCCGGAAAAATTCCTTCAGATCGCGTCCGCGCCGGACTCGCCGGTGCGGATGCGGATCGCCCCCTCGATGGACGATACAAATATCTTGCCATCGCCGATGCGGCCGGTCTGGGCCGCCTTCTTGATGGCCTCGATGGCGCGCTCGACCATGTCGTCGGCGAGCACGATCTCGATCTTCACCTTGGGCAGGAAGTCCACGACGTATTCGGCGCCGCGATAGAGCTCTGTATGGCCCTTCTGGCGGCCGAAACCCTTCGCTTCGAGCACGGTGATGCCCTGGAGGCCGACTTCCTGGAGCGCTTCCTTCACCTCGTCGAGCTTGAAGGGTTTGATGATCGCCTCGATCTTCTTCATGCGCCGACCAGCCTCCGTGGCGTAAGATTACCGAATTCGCAGTCCCAGGCCCGGTTCTGCCCTCGGCAACCGTCCAGCATCGACCGTGCCGGGTCAACCAAGCCCCGCCCGTCTTGCTCATAGCATCGGCGCGGCCCGCTCGCCATGTCGGCAGGCCCGCAAAAGCGCCCGTTCAGACGGCAGAAAACCGGCTAAAATTTGTGCATGTGCTGCATAATTGGACATTCGGGTTGAGTGTGCCGTTCTTGTCGGTGTGTGGCCGCTCATGGATGATCCGGGAATGACCAAGCCCGCACCAGATTCACTTGCCCTGCTGAGCGTCGCCGAAATGGCCGGCGCGGACGAGGCTGCGATCGCCTCGGGCATTGCGGGCTTTGCGCTGATGGAGCGTGCGGGCCGCGCGGTGGCCGATGCGGTCTCGAGGCGCGGCCGGCCGGGCGAGCGCGTCCTGGTGCTGTGCGGCCCAGGCAAGAACGGCGGCGACGGCTTCGTCGCGGCGCGTCTGCTCGAGGCGCGGGGCTTTGCGATCACGCTGGCGCTGGCAGGCGAACGCGGGCAGCTCACGGGCGACGCCGGCGAAGCGGCTGCAGGCTGGCAGGGGCCCGTCCTGGCCGTGGCGGAGATTCGGCCGGAGGATCACGCGATCATCGTCGACGCCCTGTTCGGGGCAGGGCTCAACCGCCCGCTCGGAGGCGCCGTCGCTGCGCTGGTCGAGCGCGTCAATGCGAGCGACCTTCCTGTCATCTCCGTCGATGTGCCGAGTGGCGTCTCCGGCGACAGCGGCATGACGGCCGGCCCGGCGATCAGGGCCGACGAAACCGTTACCTTCTTCCGGTTGAAGCCCGGACATCTGTTGTATCCCGGGAGGGCGCTCTGCGGTGTCGTCACTCTCGCCGATATCGGGATCACTGCCGAGATGGTGTTCGGCCCGGGCAAGCCCCCGCCGATGACCTTCAGCAACGAGCCGGCGCTCTGGCAGGGGCAACTTCCCCGGCACGAGGCGGGGACACATAAATACCGGCGCGGCGCGGTGGCGGTCGCCGCTGGCGGGCTTGCCGGTGTCGGCGCACCGCGGCTCGGCGCGCGGGCGGCGCTGCGGATCGGGGCGGGATTGGCGACGATCATCTGCCGGCCGGAAGCGCTCGCCACCCATGCCGGCCGTGGCCCCGACGCGCTGATGCAGATTGCCGCGGCGGACGGTGCGGCCTTTGAGGCGGCTCTGGCGACGCGAAAGCTCTCGGCGTTGCTCGCCGGGCCGGCACTGGGCCTCGACGCCATGGCAGCGGAGGTTGTGACGGCGGCGCTGTGCGCGAAGCTTCCGCTCGTGCTCGATGCCGATGCGCTCACGGTTCTGGCAGCGCGGTCCGAGCTGCTGGAGGAGCTCGCCGGCCGGCGGTCTGTTCCGACCGTGCTGACGCCGCATGAAGGCGAATTCCTGCGTCTGTTCGGCGATCGCGCCCCTTACGCCTCCGGAGCATCGCGTCTCGTCCGCGCGCGGACGGCTGCGACAGCGACCGCTTCGGTGGTCGTGCTTAAGGGGCCGGACACCGTGATCGCGGCTCCCGACGGGCGGGCAGCCATCAATGCCACGGGCTCTGCCGCGCTGGCGACGGCAGGCTCCGGCGATGTGCTCGGCGGTATCGTCACGGGCCTGCTGGCCCAGGGCATGCCGGCCTTCGAGGCGGCCTGCGCCGCAGTCTGGCTGCATGGCAAGGCAGGAGAGGCGCTCGGCTTCGGTCTGATCGCCGACGACCTGCCCGAGGCACTGCCCGGCGCGCTGCGGCTGGTCGCCGGCTGAGTAGGGCATCCGGGCTGGGGCAGGCGGCAAGGAGAAGCCCGCTCCTTGCGGAGGCGGGCTTCTTGTCCGGCCGCTAAGCCCTCAGCGAGGACTTTAGCGGGCGGCGTAGGTCACGGCCGGAGCGCTGGTGAGCTGCTCCTTGCTCAGGTTGATCTTGCCGTGGTCCGGATACATTTCCGGAGCACGTGGGGTAGGCGCCGGCTGGCTTACGACGCCACCGGCGCTGCCCGACGGAGCCGGGGCCGAGGCGGCCATGGGCTGGTCGCTCCAGGTGACCTGGTCGAACGGGATCGCGACATCCTTCGAGCCGATGCCGAGGAAGCCGCCTACGCCGACGGTGACCAGCTCGATCTTGCCGGTCTTGTCGAACACGACCTCGGTGACGTCGCCGACCTTCTTGTTGTCGGGCCCGTAGATGTCGACGCCCATCAGCTTCGAGGCGCGCCATTTGCCCTGGCCAGCCAAGTTGTTCTCGGGCGCCTTCGCCGTCTCAGGGGCAGGGGCTGGCATGGCCGGCGCAGTGGTCGCGGGCGCGCTGGGCTGCGGGCTCGGAGGCGTGCTGGGAGAGGTGGTCTGGGCGACCGCAGCTGCGGCAAGCATGACGCCGCCAATCGCCGTCAATGCAACGTGACGCTTGTACATCGTTTTCCTCCTGTCGGCTTTCCGCATGATGCGGGATGCCTGAACAACGCCGGCAGCAGGGTTTTGTTCACGTCGTCTTGAACAAGCGCTCTGAAAGAGGGGCAAAAGGGCTCATACTCAGCAAGTCTTCGCGCTCAGTACGGCTCGTTTAGGGGAACTGCGCAAGGCTGGGCTTACGACTTGAAAGGCGCTCGGATGCACAGGAGCTTGCTCATCGCCGGCCTTGCTGTGGGCAGCGCAGGCCTAACCACACCGGCGGAGGCGTTCTGGCCGCGCACGCAGCTCCAGGCCTGCTCGGCGGTCGCGAACGAGGCCGATTTCCAGCGCTGGCGCTGCTGGGAGCTGGACGGGCAGGTGCCGATGTACTTTGGCGTCCCTGCAATCGAACTCTACCCACCCCCGACCGCGCGCGAATGGCGGCGACCAACGCTGCGCTCGGGACCTGTCGTCAGGCGGCTGGGCTGAAGCCCGCCGGCCCGAGCCGGCGAGGCGACACAGCGGAGGCCGGGCGCTCGATGACATCGCCCGGCCATTGAGTGTGTGCTCGGCTGGCGGGCGTCAGCCCCAGACCCAATGACAGCGCTGCACCCGGCGTCCCCATCGATCGAAGTGGATGCGGCAGACGCGGCGTCGGCGCACATGGCGCCGGTGGTGGCGGTGCCGCCGGTTGCGGTGATGCCAATGCACCGAATTGCGATTCTGGGCGGACTCGATCGGCGTTCCGTCGGGCGCCGCCATAGCCGCACCCTCCGCGGCCGCATTCGGGAGCAGGGGAACGATGCTCTGGGTTGCGGGGGCCGCCGCGGCTTCGAAGGCGGCCAGGGTTCCGGTGCCGCCGGCGGCGAGCGCCAACAGTGCGGTGATGAAAGATCGACGCTGCATGCTTGCTCCTCGGTCGTCGTCCCGCCGCCCCATGACGATCATGCATGCGGAGGGGAGCACGTCCAGCATGTCCGTCTCGCGGAAAAGGCGGGGAGGAGGCCTCTCCGTCCGGGTCGGTCCGAAATGGTGCGCGGCGCCACGCCAGAAAGGCCGGCAGCGGGGCGGACTGAAGCGCGAGGTCGCGTCTACGGCCAGCAGAGGAAGAGCAAAGCTCCCGCCCCTGCAAGATTGACCAGCGTCACCAGCCAATGCGACGTGGCGGCAACCAGCTGCGCCTGAAAGCGCCTCTCGCATTCACATTCCGGCACGGTAATTCCCCCTGCCAGGGAGTATTGTCCAGCATGGCGAGATTGCGCTCCCCCCAAATGGGGGGACTCCCGGAACGCTGCCTATCGGGAAATCGATGCTGGCCAGGCGAGTTCGCCGCAGCCGCGCCTGCGCGAAGTCCATGCCGCCTGCGGACAATTGCGTTGAATCAAGTCCCGCCTCGTTCCGAGCTCGTAGCATCGCCTGCAGAACGTTCCTCCAGACAGGATTCTGCCATGTCCAACACACCACACACCTTGGCCGACGAGTTCCCGGGCCTTGGGGATGCGATCCACAAGCTGAAGATCGCGAATCCCGACTTCGCCCAGCTCCTGGTTCGCTATGACGAGGTCAACGATCAGGTCCATCTGGCCGAAACGAACATCACCCCCGTCGACCAGCTCACCGAAACCGAGCTTCGCAAGGAGCGTCTGCGGATCAAGGACGCGATCAGCCAGGCGCTATCGGGCCAGTGAGTCGCTTCTCGCAGCAGGCCGGGACCGGCCTGCCCGACCTCAGACAAGGAATGGCATGTGATGAGCACACTCCCTCGCAGTTTCAGGCATGTCCGGCTTGTGCTGGCGCGTGAGAAGGGGGCACCACAGGGTGATGACCGCAACGGTTATGATCTCCTGGTTCCGCTCGATGACGACAGCCGCCTCGACCCGGCGGAATGGAAAGCCAATCGCGCGGCTTGCCGGGTACGCCGCTTCCAGCCCGGGCAGGCCGACATGATCGGCCTGCTGCGTCGCAAGCCGGGAGGGAGCTGGTTCATCGACTACAAGGAAGGCGAGGACGACGACGAGGCAGGCTATCGCCTCGGCGAGGAGCGTTTCGTCGCGGGAGAATATGTCTCCATCCACGACGGCGACGAGATGCACACCTATCAGGTGCTCTCGGTCAATCGACCCTGAATGCGGTCAGCCCGCCCTTTCGAGGGCGGGCTGCTAGCTTTCCGCTTGCGCGGCCCCCAACTCATCTCTCGCTAGCCGTTTCGGAGCGCCGGCTCCCGTCTCGGCCATGATTGCCTCCTTGGCCGGGAAGGAATTGCGCGCCCGATCCATCAGCGGACGCTCGACCCAGCGGTGCAGAAGCGCGGCGACGGCAAGCGAGGTGACCACCACGTAGACCGGGAAGAGCCCGAACCAAACCCAGTTCGTCTGAGGCAACAGGAGCTGACAGGCCATTGCGCCGATCATCGCGATCGGGACATGGGCGAGGTAGATGCCGTAGGACCAGTCGCCGGCCCGTCGGATCCCCGTTGCCATCGCGCCGTGAACCGTACCAGTCCCGAGCGCCGCAGCCACGAGGAGCGTTGCGGGACCGCCCCAGACGAGCCACCTCCATGCCCCAGGATCAGCGGTGGCCAAGGCGAGGCAACTCACTGCTGCAATCGCCAGGAATGACCGCGCCCCGCTGGGAAGGCTGAGGTTTCCAGTCCGATAGAGCCAGTAAAGGCCAATGCCCGCAGCGAATTCGAGGATGATCGGGCTCGTCCAGAAGCGCGGCGCCAGAGCGACGGGCTGAGCCAATGCCCCCAGCGCTGCAAGCAGAACGAGCAGGCCGACCACGACGCTCAGCGCCACGCGTTCCGTGAAAACCAGGGCCATCGCGAAAAACACGTAGAACGCCATCTCATAGTTGAGCGTCCAGCCGACGGTCAGGATCGGATAGACCAGTCCTTCGGCATTGGCGGCCGGCAGGAAAAGATAGGACGCGGCAACTGACCACCAGGAGGCATCGCTCCAGGCCCGGCTTCCGATCGCGATGAAGGCGACGATCATGAAGCTCGTCGTCAGCCAGTACAGAGGGACGACGCGCGCTGAACGCCGCAGGGCGAACTGCCGCCAGGCTCCCGGCTGGCCGTAGAGGGAGCGGCTGGAGTAAGCGATGATGAAGCCCGAGATGACGAAGAAGATGTCGACGCCCACGGGGAAGGGAAATATCGACAGCGGCGAATCTATAGGGGCAATCCCCAGATAGCGTGTCGAGATTGCGTTCACTGTGTGCTCTACGAGCACCAGCCCGGCGGCAAGACCCCGCAGCGCCTGTATACCGTCAAGCTGTAGACGCGATGTCACTTACGGCTCTCGCTATCGTCGAAACGGCACACGCTGTACCACTGCGGATGAAGGATGCCGAGGCTCCCCTCGCATTACTACGGGCAATGACTGAATTCTGTTTCGTCTGTGCTTGTCCCCGCGGCGGCCTCCCGGCCGCGCGAAGAGAGCTTTCTCTGCCGATTTTGTGGAAGGCGCGGGCGGAGCAGCAGCGAGGGGCGGCCATGTCAGGGCAAAACCGGCCGGCTGACGTTCAAGCTTGCTCTGCGGAGCTGCCGTTTCGATCCAAGCGACGGACTGGCGTCGCCGAGGCCGTGGTGAGCGGGGAGGGGATCGAACCCTCGACCACATGATTAAAAGTCACGTGCTCTACCACTGAGCTACCCGCCCTCACTGACGCGCTGCATAGGCAGGGCCGGCCTTCCGGTCAACATTGTTCGTAGCGCTTCCTCATGGCAGAAGCCCCGCAGAGGTTCCCGATGTCACCGTTTGCCATGTCCCGAAAGCCAAGCCAGATGCGGACCGCGCCCGCCGGCGCGGGCTCACGCGCCCTGCCGCGGTCCCGCCCCATCGCGGCAGCCTGAGCCGATGGCGAGCGAGGAAATCCGTCGCTGGCGCGGCTGGACAAAGGTATTCGGGCTGACAGCGCTCGGCGTCATCGCTGCCCTGTTCGGCTTCATCGCGGTCCTCGATCCCTATGGGGCCCGCGTTCAGGCCGGGCAGTCGGCCCGGCCATTGATGGATCTGAACCAGCGGTTCATGTACCCGCAGCTGGTCCGCTCCGGCGCCTTCGACTCCGCGATTCTCGGCACGTCGACCCTGCGGCTGCTCGATCCGGCGATTCTGTCGCAAGGCCTGCAGACGCGCCTGGTCAATCTCGGCATGAACGCTGCCACACCCTGGGAGCAGGTGCAGATCGCCACGCTGTTCGCGCGCAAGACCGCAGCGCCGAAATACGTGATCTGGGGTATCGACCCGTTGTGGTGCGACGCCGACGCGACAGAAGAAGAGAAGCGACTGACGCCGCGGCCGTTCCCGCCTTGGCTCTACGACGATGCCACATGGAACGATTGGGCGAAGCAGCTCAACTTCACCACGCTCGAAATCGCCGTGCGGCTCGCCGGGCACCGGCTCGGTCTGGTGCCGCCGCGGATCCGCGGCGACGGCTATGAGGTCTTCACGCCGCCCGAAGCCAGCTACGACCTGGCCCGCGCCCGTTTCCATCTCTATCGCCACGCTGACGGCAAGGTGCCCGATCTGGCGCCGCTCTCGCCGCCGGAGTTCGTCGCGGCGGAGCAGCGGGCCGCGTGGCGCTTTCCGGCGCTGGCGTGGCTCGACCGGGCTCTCGCGGCCTTTCCGCAGCAGACGCGCCGCATCCTTGTCCTGCCTCCGATCCACGGCGCGACCTTGCCGCGCGAGGGGACGGCCGGGTTCGAGCGGCAGCAGGCCTGCAAGGCGCAGATCGCGACGATCGCGGCCCGGCACGGGGCGATCATCGCTGATTATGCCCATGTCTCGCCGCTGACCCGCGAGGATACGAACTACTGGGATCCGCTGCATTACCGGCTGCCGATCGCGCGGCGGATCGAGGCCGACCTGATCACGCTTGGCAGGGGTGAAAAGCCACCGGCGGACCCGGCTCTGCAGGTGGTCGAACCCATTCGTTAACGCGGCATAAACCAAGCCGTTCTAGCGTCGTGGCATGGTCATTCGTCGCGGCGTCCGCTCCATCCTGATCACTCTGGCGCTCTACCTCGTCTCGAGCGGGGTCGTCGGCTACTTCCTGTTCCATGCGCAGCACGGTGCGCGCGGGCTGGAGGCGCTGGGTGGGCTCCGAGAGAAACTCGGCGAGATGGAGGTCGAGATCGCGGAGCTCACTGCCGAGCGACAGGTCTGGGAGAAGCGCCTCAGCCTGATGCGCGACCAGGCCGTCGATCGCGACCTTCTCGAGGAGCGTGCCCGGGCCAGCCTGGGGCGGATCCATCGCAACGACGTCGTCGTGATGGGGCGTTGAGGCGTCGGCAGCCCCTGCATTAGTCGCAAAAAGATCGATTAACCGAATTCAAGTTAAGTTCGTATAATCAAGTAATTTCAAGATCTTGGATCATGTTGCAGTGCGAGATGCCTATCTCGCCAAGGCTTTGGCGTTCCTCTACAACCGAAGCAGTTGAGCTTCGGAGGACTGCTTATGGCCATTGCCGCGCGTAAGACGAAGGCGGGTGCTCCTGCCAAGGCGGCCGGAAAGACCCCGGCGAAGGCTGCGGCGAGAACGGCCAAGGGTGACAGCAAGGCGATCCCGAATACTCCGGTCTTCGACAAGGAAGAGGAGTTGCACGCCTATCGCGAGATGCTGCTGATCCGGCGTTTCGAAGAGAAGGCCGGCCAGATGTACGGCATGGGCCTGATCGGCGGGTTCTGCCATCTCTATATCGGCCAGGAGGCCGTGGTGATCGGCATGCAGATGGCCTCCAAGGAAGGCGATCAGATCATCACCGGCTATCGCGACCATGGTCACATGCTGGCCTGCGGCATGGAATCGCGCGGCGTGATGGCCGAGCTGACCGGCCGGCGCGGCGGCTATTCGCGCGGCAAGGGCGGCTCGATGCACATGTTCAGCCGCGAGAAGAACTTCTATGGAGGCCACGGCATTGTCGGCGCCCAGGTCTCGCTCGGCGCCGGTCTCGGCTTCGCCAACTGGTATCGCCAGGACGGGCGAGTATCGATGGCCTATTTCGGCGACGGCGCCGCCAATCAGGGCCAGGTCTATGAGAGCTTCAACATGGCCCAGCTCTGGAAGTTGCCGGTCGTGTTCGTGATCGAGAACAACCGCTACGCCATGGGCACCTCGGTCAACCGCGCTTCGGCCCAGACCGATTTCTCGCGCCGCGGCGTCTCCTTCGGCATCCCCGGCGAGCAGGTCGACGGCATGGACGTGCGCGCGGTGCGCGCCGCCGGTCAGCGGGCGATCGATCACGCCCGCTCCGGCAAGGGGCCGTACATCCTCGAGATGCAAACCTATCGCTATCGCGGGCATTCGATGTCCGACCCGGCGAAGTACCGCTCCAAGGACGAGGTCCAGCGCATGCGCGAGGAGCACGACCCCATCGAGCAGGTGCGGGGCCGTCTGACGCGCGAGCACAAGATCGGCGAGGACGAGTTCAAGGCGATCGACGCCAAGGTTCGCGAGATCGTCAACGACGCGGCCGAGTTCGCGACGCATGATCCCGAGCCGGACGTCTCGGAGCTCTTCACCGACATCCTGCTGGAGCCGGCGCAGGCCTGACCAGGCGCTGCGCTCCCATATCGACCTTTCAGCCCCGACGGGCTTTCCAGAAATCCAGGTGCGTTCATGCCGATCGACATTCTCATGCCTGCGCTGTCGCCGACCATGGAGCAGGGCAAGCTCGCCAAATGGCTGAAAGCCGAAGGCGACAAGGTCAAGGCCGGCGACATCATCGCCGAGATCGAGACTGACAAGGCGACGATGGAAGTCGAGGCGGTCGACGAGGGCATCCTCGCCAAGATCCTGATCGCCGACGGCACCGAAAACGTCGCGGTCAACACGCCGATCGGCGTGATCGCCGCCGACGGCGAGGATGTGAACGCCGCCGCCAGCGGTGCCGCCAAGGCGGAAGCAACGCCGGCCGCTGCGGCTGACCCCGAGAAGGTGACCGAAGCGCCGGCCGAGAAGCCTGCGCCGGCATTGGCCCCGAGCGTCCCGGCCCAGGCCAAGTCCTACGACGCCTCTTCCGAGTTCCCGGCGGGAGCCGAGGTCGTCACGATGACGATGCGCGAGGCGCTGCGCGACGCGATGGCCGAGGAGATGCGCCGCGACGCCGACGTCTTCGTCATGGGCGAGGAGGTCGCCGAGTACCAGGGCGCCTACAAGGTCACCCAGGGGCTGCTGCAGGAGTTCGGCGCGCGCCGCGTGATCGATACGCCGATCACGGAGCACGGCTTTGCTGGCATCGGCGTCGGTGCGGCGCTGACCGGCCTGCGGCCGATCGTCGAGTTCATGACCTTCAACTTCGCCATGCAGGCGATCGACCAGATCATCAACTCGGCCGCCAAGACGCTCTACATGTCCGGCGGCCAGATGGGCTGCCCGATCGTCTTCCGCGGCCCGAACGGCGCGGCCGCCCGCGTCGGCGCTCAGCACAGCCACGACTACGCCGCCTGGTATTCGAACGTGCCGGGCCTGAAGGTGGTGATGCCTTACAGCGCCTCGGACGCGAAGGGCCTGCTGAAGAGCGCGATCCGCGATCCCAACCCGATCATCTTCCTCGAGAACGAGATCCTCTACGGGCGCTCCTTCGAGGTGCCGAAGGGCGACGACTTCCTGGTTCCGATCGGCAAGGCCAAGGTGGTGCGCCCCGGTACCGACGTCACCATCGTCTCGTTCGGCATCGGCATGACCTATGCGCTCGGCGCCGCCGAGGCGCTGGCCAAGGACGGCATCGAGGCCGAGGTCATCGACCTGCGCACCATCCGGCCTATGGACATCGAGACCGTGATCGCCTCGGTCCAGAAGACCAATCGCTGCGTCGCGGTCGAGGAGGGCTTCCCGCAGTCCGGCGTCACTGCCGAGATCGGCATGAAGATCATGGAGGCTGCCTTCGACTATCTCGATGCCCCGGTCGCCCGTGTCACCGGCAAGGACGTGCCGATGCCCTACGCCGCCAATCTCGAGAAGCTCGCGCTTCCGAATGTCGGCGAGGTCGTCGCGGCGGCCAAGGCCGTCTGCTACAGGGCCTGACGCGTGCAGCTGACGATCGGAGCCATGATCGCTTCGGTCGCCCTCGCGTTGATCGGGGGGCTGTCGGCCTATGCCTATGTCCAGCCGAAGCGTCGGCTGGCGCCCCGCCCGCTGGTGCCGCGCGACCTCGCTTTGGCGAGGCTCAGCCTGCACCGCGTCGACCTCATCTCCTTCGTGCTGGCGGCGGCCGGCGTCCTGACGCTCATTCCTGAATCGGTCCAGGCCTTCGCGCCGGAACTGATGAGGGGACGGACACTCGCCGGCACCGCGCTCGAACGTCTCGACTATATCGCCTTCGTTCTCGTCTCCCTCAGCTTCGGCATGGGCACTGTCCGCCGTATGCTGGTCATCGCATTGGAAAAAGCGAGCCTCCCGTCATGCCCGTGAACATCCTGATGCCCGCACTGTCTCCGACCATGGAGAAGGGCAACCTCGCCAAATGGCTCAAGAAGGAAGGCGACGCGATCAAGGCTGGTGACATCATCGCCGAGATCGAGACCGACAAGGCGACCATGGAGGTCGAGGCGGTCGATGAGGGCGTCCTGGCGAAGATCGTCGTGCCGGAGGGCACCGCCGACGTCGCTGTCAACGAGATCATCGGTGTGATCGCCGGCGAGGGCGAGGACGCCAAGAGCGTCTCGGCCCCGAGTGCCGCGCCGGCCAAGGCCGAGCCTGCACCGAAGGCGGAAGCCAAGGCGGCGGCGCCGGCTTCGGCAGTGTCCGCTCCGGCCGCGCCTGCGGCTGCGCCAGCACCAGCCGCGGCGCCCGCCGCCCAGGCCGTGGCTGCGGCCTCCGGCGAGCGACCCTTCGCCTCAC